>JADGNL010000021.1 GCA_017883495.1 Methanomicrobiales archaeon
GCAACGGCACGGCAACGGCCACCCCGACCCGGTCACCCGGGTTCGGTGCGGTCGTGGCTCTCGTCGGTCTCGGCGCAGTCGCGGTCCTCGTCCTCCGCAGAGAGTAACTCTAATCTCACCCTTTTTTGCGCCGACAGTCTTCCGCAGGCTTCTTGTTCGAGCCTCGGCGATGATTATCCATCCTGGTGTAAGGATATCGGTCCGCAATCCCCGCAGCCACTTGGATCGAAGCCCTATGCTCTGGCAGTTTTCGTCCGAACCGCAGGCGCGCATGAATTTCAGGGTTCGTCACTGCGAAGAGACGATCCTCGTCGGCCGCTCATGGGAACAAAAAAACGATTATTCCCGGCACGAATATCCCGCAAGACCGCCGAGAGAGATTCATTGAGCGAAGGTCCGCGGACGAATCACGAATTGCCGTCCCCTCGGGCACTAAAAACACAAAGGAGTATATCAATCTACGCTCAGAATATCTTCGTGATCTGTGTCGATTATTACCTTCGGAAATAACACAACTGTTTTATGGGGTGAACTTCAAGTTTAGATCGAATGGAGTGCAGCCCTTTTTTCCGGATTGGTCTTCTCGTGCTGGCCGCCATGATCGCGACGCCGATCGTGTCCGCGGCGACCGTCCAGATCTCCGGTCCGACTGTAATCTCATCCCCCGGGACGTACGTCCTGACCCAGGACATCGCCACCGGCCAGAGCCCGGCGATCTCCATCCGCTGCTCCAACGTGGTGCTCGACGGCAATGGGCATACCATTGACGGCGTGGATGCTGGGGGATCGTTCGGGATCCTAGTCAATAACGGCAATGCGCCGCTCACGGGCGTCACTGTGAAGAATGTTCGTCTGACCGACTGGTACTACGGACTCTACTACAAGTATGTGAACGGTGGCCGGATCGAGACCGTGCGGGCCGAGTCGAACCCGGGCGCGGGCATCTGCCTCGCCTACGCGAACGATAACGTGCTCACCGGCTGCACCGCAACCGGGAACCAGCATGGCGTTCTCCTCTCCTTCGACTCGTCGCGAAACCGGATTGAATCCTGCACGCTGTCCTCCAACGACGACGCCGGGCTCTGGCTCGCCTCCACCTGTCGTGACCCGAACCAGTATGACAGGATCACCTACGACTCGACCGCGAACCAGGTCACCGGGAACACGGCCACCGGCAACGGCAGAATGGGACTCTACGTCGACTTCTCGGCGGGGAACGTCCTCTCGTCGAATACGGTCTCGGGCAACGGGGGCTACCAGATCTTCCTCGACTACTCCTCCAGCAACCGGATCGAGTCGAACACCGTCACAGGCGGCACCGAGCAGGGAGTGTACCTCTACGATGCGGACAGCTGCACGATCTCGGGGAATACCGTGTCTGGGGCCGCGGATTACGGGCTCTACATCTCGTCGACGACCGGCCTGACTATCAGCGGCAACACCCTCACCCATAACGGCGTCGGCGGAATCGCCCTGAACGGCGAAGCGACCATTCCGGCCGACGGCAACCGGGTCGTCTCGAACACGATCCGCGATAACGGACAGCACGGGATCTTCATCTGCAGGTCAAGCGGCAACACCATCACGAACACTCTCTTCTCGAATCCAGTCAACGCCCTGTACGGCGGTAGCTGTGGCCCGAGCACCTGGTCGACTCAGGCGCAGGCGGGGACCTCGATCGTGGGCGGCCCCACACTCGGTGGCAACTTCTGGGGCACTCCTTCCGGGACCGGCTTCTCCGAGACGGCTGCCGACGCGAACCACGACGGGATCTGCGACCGTCCCTTTGCGATCAACTCGGGCAACTCGGACCCCCTGCCGCTGGCACGGGCCTCCGGCACGGGGACCGTGACTCCGACGCCAACGGCGACACCGACCTCGACAACGACGTCCACGGTATCCCCGACACCCACGGCGACGTCGACGTTCTCGTCCACCCCCTCGCCGACCGTGACTGTAACTGCGACACCCCCCGTGGCGCAGGCTCCGTTCCCCGCAGCCCACAACCTGCCCTGCACGGTCGAGGCCGAACAGTTCGACGCCGGCGGCGACGGCGTCGCGTACCACGACTACGAGTCCGCGAACCTCGGGACCAACACGGCCCTCCGTCCCGGCGCGGGCGTGGACATCGACACCGAGGCCGGGATCACCAATGTCGGATACACCCGCGACGGCGAGTACCTGAAGTATACGGTCGACGCGGCCAGCGCCGGCAGCTTCTCCCTCGCATTGCGGGCCGCGAACCCCGACCCGGCCGCGAAGGTGGTGAAGGTCTATCTCGACGGCGCGTCCGCCGGCCAGGTGTCGGTCGGTCCCACCGGCAGCTGGGCCACCTACCAGGACTTCCCCGCGTCTGCCCCCCTAGCCTTCCCCGCGGGCCGCCACGTCGTGACCATCGCGTTCGAGGGGGTCGGCCGGATCAACCTTGATCGTCTCGTCTTCTCGGCCGCCGCCCCGACCGTCACGACTCCGGCGCCCGCGCCGACAACGATCGCGCCCACGATCCAGACTACCCCCCCGCCGGTCGTCCTTCCCACGATCACGCCGACGGCGACGCCCACGGTCAAACCCGAGCTGCAGAACACCACGCTTCCGGCGCTCCCCGGCGCGGCCAGCCCGCCACGTGACGCCGACGGCAACGGCCGGTACGAGGACGTCAACGGCAATGGGCGTACCGACTTCGGCGATGTCACGCTCCTCTTCAACAACCTCAATACGGTCGGGAGCACTTACCCGGCCCAGACCTTCGACTTCAACGGAAACACCCGGGTCGACTACGGCGACGTGACAGTGCTCTACGGCCAGCTCTGAGATCGCCCTCCAATTTTATATACTACGACCCCCTCCCCCTCTCCTGAACCGCCATGGAGAACGTACTTATCGTCTATGCCGCGCCCGAGCCCAAGTCCCTGAACGGCGCCCTGCTCGCGGCCGCCCTCAAGACCCTGACCGATCAGGGCACGTGCGTGGAGGTCTCGGACCTCTACGGCATGAAGTTCAAGGCCGTGCTCGACGCATCGGACTTTCCGAATCGGTGGGACACCACGGTCTTCGACCCGGCCGCCGAGCAGATACACGCGATCGCCACCGACTCGATCGCACCCGACATCGCGACCGAGATCGAGAAGGTCCGGCGTGCGGACCTGTTGATCGTTCAATTCCCGATCTGGTGGACCTCGATGCCGGCGATCCTCAAGGGCTGGTTCGACCGCGTCTTCGCCCAGGGATTCGTTGTGAACGTCGGGACGGGCGAAGTGTACGGCCGCGGTCTTCTCCGGGGCAAGAAGGCCCTGGTGGTCGTGACGGCCGGCTCGCCGGCGGAGCTCTATGCCCCCGGCGGCCCGCACGGCGACCTCCACGAACTCCTCAGGCCGCTGACGCACAACCTCCTCCAGTTCTGCGGCCTCGAGGTGCTCCCGACCCATGTTGTCTACAACGCGGCCGGGATTGCTCCCGACGACGCCGACCGCGAGGTCGAAATGTACCAGGACCGCCTCCTGGCGATCGAGGCGTGATGCTTATGTTGAGCGAATGCATACGGTGTAAGCCATGACGCAGCTCTCCGAATCCGAGGGGCAGGCAGCCCTCACCCTCGCCCGCCGGACCGTCGAGGCCGCCGTGCGGCGCGAGCCGTTCGACCGGGGTGCCCTCCCGCCGATCTTCAACGAACGGCGGGGCGTCTTCGTCACCCTGACGGAGGACGGGCAGCTCCGTGGGTGCATCGGCCTCCCCTACCCGATCGCGCCGCTCGGCGACGCGATCGTCGAGGCCGGAGCGTCGGCCGCGCTCAAGGACCCGCGGTTCCCGCCCGTGCGGCCGGCCGAGCTTCCCCTGCTCCGGGTCGAGGTGACCGTGCTGACCCTGCCGACGCCGATCCCCGGACCGGCCGAGAGCCGGGCGGAGCATGTCGAGGTCGGGCGGCACGGCCTGATCGTGCGCGGCCAGGGCACGAGCGGCCTGCTTCTGCCGCAGGTCGCCACCGAGTACGGCTGGACGCCCACGGAGTTCCTCGACCAGACCTGCAACAAGGCCGGCCTCAGGACCGGGTGCTGGCGCATCCCCGGGGTCGAGGTCAGCCTCTTCGAGGGCCAGATATTTCACGAGTAGGAGCGACATGGCGTTCGGGTTCGAGCAGCAGCACAAGGACATCGCCGGTCGCGTGGGACGGCTCAGGGTCGGGGGGAAAATCGTCAGGACCCCGGCCCTGCTCCCGGTGGTCAATCCCCACCTCCAGATCGTCACGCCAGCCGAGATGCACGCGATGGGCGTCGAGGCCCTGATCACGAACGCCTACATCTTCTATCGGAGCGACCGGTTTCACGATGCCGCGCTCGAGCGCGGGCTCCACGCGGTCCTCGACTTTCCCGGCGTGATCATGACCGACTCCGGGTCGTTCCAGCTCTCGGTCTACGGCGACGTCGAAGTCGGCAACCGCGAGACCCTCGCGTTCCAGCAGCAAATCGGCTCGGAGATCGTCGTCCCGCTCGACCTCCCGACACCGCCGGCCGCCGACCGCGCCACGGCCGAGGCCGAGCTCGCGACCACGCTCGCCCGGATTGACGAGGCCAGGGGGATCGTCGGCGACGCCGCGCTCCTCGCGGCCCCGGTCCAGGGCGGACTCTTCGAGGATCTCCGCGAGAAGGCTGGCCGGGCCGTGAGCGACGGCGGGGCCGTGATCGCCCCGATCGGCGCCGTGGTGCCGCTCATGGAGAACTACCGCTACCGCGACCTCGTGCGGGTCGTGCTCGCGGCCAAGCGCGGTCTGTCGCCCGGCGCCTGCGTCCACCTCTTCGGTGCCGGCCACCCGGCCATGCTCGCGCTCGCCGTCGCGATGGGCTGCGATCTCTTCGACTCGGCCGCGTACGCGCTCTACGCGAAGGAGGGCCGGTACCTGACCGTTCACGGCACCCTCGCGCTCGCCGAGCTCGGCGAGCTCCCCTGCTCCTGCGCGGTCTGCCGCGCGCACTCGGCCGACGAGCTCCGCGTCTCGCCCGAGCGGGAACGGCTCCTAGCGCTCCACAACCTCGCCGTGACCCTCGGCGAGATGGCGCGGATCCGGCAGGCGATCCTGGACGGGACCCTCTGGGAACTCGTGGACGAGCGCTGCCGGTCCCACCCCCGGCTCCTCGACGGCTACCGCGAGCTCCTGAGAGCGTCGCCCGCGCTCGAGGTCTTCGACCGTTCGACCAAGCGGCGATTCTTCTACCGCGGCGACGAGTCCTGCAGCCGCACCGAGGTCGTGCGGTATCACCGCGACCTCGCCCGGTTCTCGCTCTCGGGCCGTGTCCTGGTCTCGTTCGAGAACCGGCCCGAGCCCGGGTACGATCACTGCCTCGGCTTCCGCCCGCCCTTCGGCCCGTATCCCCCGGCGCTCGCCGAGACCTTCCCGATCGGGCAGTGCGAGATCCCGTTCTGGGACGAGGCGATGGTCGGGGCCGGGTGCGATGGGCTCGCCGCACTCTTCGAAGCGAACCCCGACGCGATGTTCACGGTCCGCTGCGAGGAGCAGTGGGCCCCGCTCGTCGCGTCC
>JADGNL010000022.1 GCA_017883495.1 Methanomicrobiales archaeon
CACTGTTAAAGTGTTCCTCTCTTCTGCAAAGATGAAAATCCCGTTCTCTGTATGATCGCGATTGCTGTCGATCAACAAATGGAAAACGCCGGAAAAGGCAGATTTCGGCGAACCGACCCCTGAACATCCTCCGTGGTGATGGACAGCACGATCGGCGGTTGCTGTCCATGACGAAAACGACGGACCGAAAACCGTCCCCTCACCACGACGACGATTCCCGATCTTCGACATCACACATTTTCCAATAGAAAATTTCCCCGGTGAAGGCACCGGGGGAAACGAAGAACGGGAGATTTCGTGCGGAGCGAAACGTCGTGAAGACGCCGCCCGCGATCCGGCCGCGCCGAATTCCGACGCGGCCGCGTTCGCGGAGATCGCCGACGACGCGATCGCGAACGCCCCGTTTCGGCCGCACGGCCGGCGGCATCAGAGGCCGAGCTCGCGTTTCACCTGTGCAGTGCTCAGGACCCGACCGGCCGTGATGTCTTCGAGGGACTCGGCGATGTCGGCCTCCTCCTCGGGGTGAGCGGCTCGTCATCGATCGCCTGCCGGGCGAGCCGGTCGATCACGTCCGCGCAGGTCTCGCGGGGGTGGACCTTCAGGTCGTCGAGGAGCGCCTTCGTGGCCGTCTCGATCCGGACGTTCACGCCTGCAGCCATGCACCACCGTATGCGGCTGTAATCGTTAGAGATTCCGATCGATGCCGACGGCGTTTCCGGCCGACGATCCCGCGACACCGGGCGCCCCCGCAGGTGGCGAGCGTGGACCCGGCAGAGGTATCGCAACGCGGGGGAGGGGGATGGTCGAAGACGGGGAGCCGACGACCTCCGCGGCGATCGATGACTGAATACCAGGTACTTTCACGTTCGCGCCGCAGCCGGCGATCCTCGTCTCCCCGGATGTCGAGGATCCGCCCGTCGGCCGCTTTGAACGTGGCGGCGGTGCGTTCGAGCCCCTGAGCCGGTCGCCGCGATCTCGCTGTCGGACCGGACGACGACGGCGCGGAACCGGGAGGTCCGGGAAGGCTGCTGCCGCACGGCACGCGTGCGAGGTCCGGCCCGGGCCGGGACCGTCGGATGTCGTTCCACAACCGCGTCTGTGGAACATGTGTGGAACATCCTGTGGAACATCCCTATAGGACAGCAACGGCGCCGGATCACCGAACGGCGCCGTTTTAGGGGAGAACGAAAACGACATGTTCCACAGATCCGAAAACACAGAGCACCCCCGTATCGCGTGAAGCGGGACTGCCGGGGGCTCTGTTCCCGGATTTGTGGAACAAGTAAAAACGAATATCGGTGATCTCCGGCCGTATCCGGAATTCGACGGGAATTCTTCGGGCGTTGCTCGTTCCACAGGTCGTTCCACAGCCTGATCCACAGACGTTCCACAGGCGATTTGTGGAACATCCCTCGACCCGTGCCGTCGCGCCGACGAACGCGCTGCGGAGCGGGCTATGCAATGTCCGCGGGACGATGCCGTCGTTCGGCATGGGAGCGGCGGGGCGGCGAACCCCGGCCCTGTCGGCACTGTTTCGCAGCGACCTCGCGATCCCGCCGGGGGGTGGGTCGGGCTCGGGCCGGAACCCGCCGCTCAACGGCGGACGGCCGCGACCGTGAGCACGCCAATCAGGCCGAGCCAGAGCGCGAGCCCGGCCCAGGCCGCTGGCGGAACCTCGGCCCAGCGCCCGCCGGCGACGGCCGCCCCCGCGATCATCGCGAGGAGCATAACGCTGCCGACCGCAGCGAGGGCAACGAGCAGGGCCGGCAGGGTCCACCGGGGCCGGCGGAGCCCGAGCGCGGCCATGTGGGCCGCGAACGGTATCTCGCCCCGCCAGCGCGAGCCCATCGCATCGCGCACGGCGCCGACGAGGAGCGCGGCCCCGGCGCCGTCGAGCGGGACCGTCACGCGGACCGCGCGGGAGGACGACGGCCCGCGGGCCACCACGAGCTGTCCGTACATGCCGGCCTCCCGCCGGTTGAGGGCGAGGAGAAGGCCGAACCCGGGTACAATTCCCGTCGGGACCTCCGCGCCGACGAGCGAAAACCGGACGAGCGCGGCGGCCGTGGCCTCGCTCCACGCGGTCCGCCGCACCCGGCCGCCGATGCGGACCTCGAGGCCGGTCTCGTCCGCACTCCAGGCGGCCGGTCCCCCGATCGTCTCGAAGGTCCCGTCCATGGCGGGGGCCGGCTAGCCCCGCGCGGCCTTCCGCGCGGCCAGCCGCTCGACCGCGGCCTCGTCCACACCGCCGCAGATCTCGAGCCGGCCGGCGCCGACGGCCGCGTCCACGAAGCCCTTGCCGACCGGCGTCCGGACGAGGAGCGTCGTGCAGCCCGAGGCCGCGCCCACCGCCCCCGCCGAGATGTCGGCGGTCGGGGCCGTGAGGTCCGTGCACGTGGCGCAGCCCGGCCGGATGCAGTCCTCGAGCTCCTTGAGCGGGAGCACGAGCGCGTTGCCGTCGGCGAGCATCACCTCGAGCTTCCCCTTCACGTCGAGCCGCCGGATCTGCCAGGGCTCGATCCCGTGCTCGCCCCGGAGCTTCCCCTCCACCAGGCGGTCGTAGTCGAACGACTCCGTGCAGAAGAGCCCGACCACCAGCCGGACCGCGTTCGCGTACGGCACGAGCAGGTCGTTCTCCGAGGCCCGCATCCGGGCGATCGCCTGGACCACGCAGGGGAGGCCGATGATCGCGATCCGCCGGTACTTCCGCTCGATCACGGCCACCTTCAGCGCCGAGAGGAGCGGGACCCACCAGCTGTACCGCGAGCCGGCCGTCGTGACCAGCGACTCCCCGCTCGTCACGAGCGTCGAGACCGGCTTGTGCGTCCACCGGTCTTCGCTCACGGTCACGACCGCGTCCACGAGCCCCGCGTCCAGCGCGTGCTCCAGGATAGCCGTGACCGCGCCGCCGCTCTGCCGCCCCGCGACCTCGAACGCGGCCTTCGCCGAGACCTTCTCGATGCACGCCCCGATCCCCGGCGCGGGCGCCGGCACGGCCCGCGGACAGACCGCGTTGCACGCGCCGCAGGGGACGCTGTCGGTCTCGGCCTTGCAGTAGCCGATGTTCGCGGGGGTCTCCGCGCCCTCGTCGATCCGGATTGCGTCTGCCGGGCAGACTGCCGCGCAGGCGCCGCAGCCCGAACAGGTGCCGCGGTCCCAGACGGCGGCCTTCAGGTCCTGGTAACTCGTCAGTGCCATGCTCACTCCCATGCGTACTTGTTCGCGAACGGCCGGGCCGAGGCCGGCACAATTCGCGTGTAGTCGTCCTCGAGCAGGGACGCGACGTCGACACCGAAGTGCGCCCCGTACGCCTCGATCAGCGGCCTGATCCGCTCCCGGGCGTCGGCGTCGAGCGGCACGGCCGTCGCGCCCACGCCCAGGTACCGCGGGTCGAGCTCGCCCCGGAGCACGATCTCGCCGCCGTGGATCCCCGAGCCGAGCCCGCGCTCGGCGACGGCGGGGCCGCCGTGGCGGGCGAGCACCAGCACGGTCCCGCCAGCCATGTACTCGCCGAGGAAGGCCCGGGCGTACTCGCCGATCACCAGCACCGGCCGTTTCTCGAGGTACTGCTTCATGTGGATCCCGCCGCGGTACCCGATCGGGCCCTCCACGAAGATCCGGCCGCCGCGCATGGAGTGGCCGACCGCGTCCCCGGCCGACCCGTGGATCACGATCTCGCCCGCGTCCATGGTGTTCCCCGGCGCGTGCTCGGCGTTGCCGAAGACCTCGACCGTCGGTCCCGACATGAACATCCCGAGGTCACCGCCGGGCACGCCGTGGACCTCGATCGCCACGTCCCCGCGCAGCCCGTTCGCGATGAAGCGCTGGCCGAGCACGTTCTCGAGGACGATGTGCTTCGTCCCGTTTGCGACTGCGGCCCGGATGAGCTTGTTCAGCGGCGTGTAGTGCATCCCCGCCGCGTCGATCACGAGCGTCTCCATGCTCAGGCCCCCACGGACTTCACGTCGAGCACGTCCATGAGCGCCTGGTCGATCATGTACGACCGGAGCCGGTCGCGGTTGCCGCGCAGGCTCTCGATCGAGTTGATCCCCGCGGCGCCCATCAGGTCCATCAGCTCCAGGGTCCAGCCGTGGATCAGGTTCGCGACCTGCTCGCCGCCGGTCGCGGGGTCGAGCCGGTCCACGAGGTCCTGCCGCTGGGTCGCGATCCCCCAGGGGCAGAGCCCGCGGTAGCAGTTCCCGCAGACCCGGCACCCGAGGGCGACCAGTGCGGCCGTTCCGATGTAGACCGCATCCGCGCCGAGCGCGATGATCTTCACCACGTCGGTCGACTCGCGGATCCCGCCCGACGCGATGATCGAGACCTCGTTCCGGATCCCCTGCGACCGGAGCTTCGCGTCGACCGCGGCCACCGCGGCCTCGATCGGGATCCCGACGTGGTCGCGGAAGACCCGCGGGGCCGCGCCCGTCCCGCCGCGGAAGCCGTCGATCACGACCGCGTCGGCCGACGAGCGCGCGATCCCCGCCGCGATCGCCGCGACGTTGTGGACGGCCGCGATCTTGACGAAGACCGGCTTCTTCCACTCCGTCGCCTCCTTGAGCGACCGGACCAGCTGGGCCAGGTCCTCGATCGAGTAGATGTCGTGGTGCGGCGCGGGGCTGATCAGGTCCG
>JADGNL010000160.1 GCA_017883495.1 Methanomicrobiales archaeon
AGGCCCGCCTCTCCAGCGCGAGCGGCGAGCGCCGCGTCGGCGAGGCCGCCGATGTCGTTGAGCATGTGGATATCGTGCGCGAGGCAGGTCTCCAGGACCGCGAGACGGGAGGTGTCGACCGAGACCACGAACCCCGAGCCGTCGAGCTCCATGAGCAGTGCATCCATACGCGCGGCCTCCTCAACTGCTGTGATCGGGGGGCTCCCCGGGGCGGTCGACCGGGCTCCGAGGTCGAGGATCGCGGCGCCGGCTTTCACCTGCTCTTCGGCTACCCGCCGCACCGAGGACGGAGGCGAGTATGAGCCCGGGTAGAAGGACTCGGGGCTGCCGTTGATGACGCCCATCAGGCGCGCCGGCTCGCCCGGGCCGACTCTGACCCCGCCTATGGTGCAGGTCCGCATACCTGGCGTCTCGCGGCCGCGAATGTGTTCTCCATCAGGGTCGCGATCGTCATCGGTCCGACCCCCCCGGGCACGGGCGTAATTGCACCCGCGCGCTCGCGCACGGCCTCGAAGTCGACGTCGCCCACGAGTCTTCCGTCGACCCGATTCGTCCCGACGTCGATCACGACTGCCCCTTCGCGGACCATCCCGGCCGTCACGAATCGGGGCCGGCCGACGGCCGCGACCAGGAGGTCGGCCTCCCGGGTCACAGCCGCAAGATCTCGGGTGCGGCTATGGCAGACCGTGACCGTCGCGTCGGCGTTCAGCAGGAGCGCAGCCATGGGTCGCCCCACATCGATCGATCGGCCTATGACGACCGCGTGTCGTCCGGTCGGATCGATGCCGTACTCCGCGAGCAGAGTCATGATCCCGGCCGGCGTGCACGGAGAGAAGCGCGGCCTGCCCGAAAAGAGTCGGCCGAGGTTGCAGGGGTGAAAACCGTCGACGTCCTTGACAGGCGAGACGGCACCGATCACGGCCTCCTGGTCGACCCCCGGCGGGAGCGGGAGCTGGACCAGAATTCCGTTGATCTCGGGGTCCTCGTTCAGCCGCTGCACAGTCTCTGCAACCTGCGCCGTTGTCGCATCCCCCGCCAGGGTCACGTTGATCGAGCCGATATGCACCCGTTCGCACGCCCGGTGCTTCATCCGCACGTACAGCGCCGAGCCCGGGTCGTCACCGACCAGCACGGTCGCAAGCCGGGGGTGGAGGCCCGATTCGTCGACCGTATCGCGCACGAGTTCGAGCCGTCTCTCCGAGACTGCCTTGCCGTCGAGGACCGTTGCCATGCTGTCTCCTTCCGTCTCGTCGTATATCTGGATTATGCCGGGTAGAGCGGGTACTGCGAGGCCATCGCCTCGATCTCGCGCCCGACCTCCCGGATGACAGACTCGTTCGTGATATCCGCGAGAACGCGGGCGATCCACGCGCCGACCTGTCGCATCTCCTCCTCCTTCATGCCGCGCGAGGTGACGGCCGGGGTGCCGATGCGGAGGCCGCTGGTCACGAACGGGGACCGGTTCTCATTCGGGATCGTATTCTTGTTTGCCGTGATCCCTGCCTTGCCGAGCGCGACCTCGGCCTCGAGTCCGGTGATGCCCCGGTTCGAGAGGTCGATCAGGATCAGGTGGTTGTCGGTCCCGCCCGAAACGAGCCGGAGTCCTGCCTCGTCGAGTACCGTTGCCATCGCCTGAGCATTCTTCACGACCTGCCGGGCGTAGTCGCGGTACGAGGGTTTGAGGGCCTCTTTGAAGCAGACCGCCTTCGCCGCGATCGTGTGCATCAGTGGACCGCCCTGTATCCCCGGGAAGATCGCCTTGTCGATCTGCTGTGCCCGATCGGCCCCGCAGAGGATGAACCCGCCCCGTGGCCCGCGAAGCGTCTTGTGTGTGGTCGAGGTGACGAAGTCCACGACGCCCGTCGGGTTGGGATGAATCCCCGCGGCGCAGAGGCCCGCGATGTGCGCGATGTCGGCCATGCAGTAAGCGTCGACCTCGTCCGCAATCTCCTGGAAAGCGGCGAAATCGATCTCGCGCGGGTAGGCCGACGCGCCGCAGACGATCACCTTCGGCTTCACCTTCCGGGCCAGCTCTGCGACGGCGCCGTAGTCGAGCGTCTCCGTGGCGAGGTCCACGCCGTACTGGTGGACCTCGTACATCTTGCCGCTGAACGAGACCGGGGAGCCGTGCGAGAGGTGGCCGCCCTGTGTCAGCGACATGGACATCATCCGATCCTTGCCGCATTCCATGACCGAGAAGTAGACGGCCATGTTCGCCTGGGTGCCCGAGTGAGGCTGGACGTTCGCATGCTCGGCACCGAAGAGCTCCTTGACACGATCGCGCGCGAGGTTCTCGGCCTGATCGTGGAACTCGCACCCGCCGTAGTAGCGCTTGCCGGGATAGCCCTCGGCGTACTTATTGGTCATGATCGAGCCCATCGCCTCGAGGACGGCTCGACTCACGAGGTTCTCGGAAGCGATCAGCTCGAGCCCGTTTACCTGGCGGACCCGCTCGCATTCGATGATACGTGCCAGTTCGGGGTCCACGTCGGCAAGATACGACATATAAACAATCTGGGGGCCCGGCATGTATGAGTGTTTCTTCGGCCCGAGTTTCCCGATACGGATTGTAAATAATATAACCTTCCCCGTCGCACCTTTCACCGGAGGGCACGCATGGCCATGAAGGATGCCAAGATCAAATACCTGGAGCACGAGCTGGAGGAGAAGGAGCGAGTGCTCGAGCAGATGCGCGAGGTCGACCGGTCGCCGGCCCCGTCGCCCGTCACCGAGGACGCACGTATCGGCGCGCTGGAGCGGCGCGTTCGTGAACTTGAGGCTGTGGTCAAGGGTCTGACCGAAGAGGTCCTGGACCTGAAGGCGCTCACGCTCAAACTGGCAAAGACTGCAGAGCGGCATGAGGCGCCGACGACCGTCCGCGCGGGACCGGCACGAACTATCGAGCCGCCGTCGTCCGCGCCCACGATCCTGGTCCGTCCCAGGAATGCAGGGAAGCTCTCGCCGCTACCGGCGTCGCCGTCCCGGACGCCGACGGTTGCTGAGCCGGCGCCCGCAATTCCGGCCGGGGAGATGGACCTGATCATGCAGCCCGACGGAACGATCAAGCCCGAGCTGCGCCGCAAGAACGAGTACATCATCGCATCCAACGGCCCCCAGAACCGGCGGCAGGGCTCGCGGCCCGCCGGAGATCGCGGCGGCCGGCATGTTGACGCGGTGATCTTCGCCGACGAGCAGGAACCGCCTCGTCCGCCGAAGAAACGCTAGGGGCCCGCGTCCTTGTTCATCAGCGAGCTCGAGATCGACAACTTCAAGTCATTCGCCCGGAAGACCCGGATTCCTTTTTCGCAGGGTTTCACGGTCGTCTCCGGCCCGAATGGCTCGGGCAAGTCGAACATCATCGATGCGATCCTCTTCGTGCTCGGGCTCTCGTCGTCCCACTCGCTCCGCGCGGAGAAACTGACCGATTTCATCAACATCTCGAGCGGTCGCTCCACGGCAGAGGTCGCGCTGCGGTTCTCTGACGGGACCAAGATCCGGCGTCGGATCAAGCGGACCGAGAACGGCTACTACAGCTACTTCTACATGAATGACCGGCTCTCGAAACAGAGCGAGGTCGCGGACTTCCTGGGCGGGAAGCTCGGTGTCCGGCCGCACGGATACAACGTCGTGATGCAGGGCGATATCATCCGGATCATCGAGATGAGCGACCTGGAGCGTCGGCGCGTGATCGACGAGATCGCCGGTGTGGCCGAGTTCGACCTCCGGCGCACCCAGGCGCTCACGGAGCTCGAGGTGGTCAGGGATCGGGTCGAGCGCGAGGAGCTTCTGCTCAAGGAGGCATCGCGTCGGCTCGAGGAGCTGGCCGTCGAGCGAGAGCAGGCGCTGATTCACCAGCAGTTGACGCGTCAGCTCACGGAGTACGAGGACTCGCGCGCAGCCGCCGAGCTCGCCGAGAAGGAGAAGGAGCGTGCCGCGCTCGCGTCGCTCACGGACAGCCACCGGATCGAAGCGGCAAGGCTCGAGGAGGACCGTTCCCACGAAGCGCACAATCTCTCGTACCTCCAGGGCGATCTCGTCGCTCTCGACGAGGAGATCCACCGTCGGAGCGGCGCGGAGTACCTCAAGCTGTTGAGTCAGCTCGAGGAGGTGAAGGGGACCATCCGCTCGAATCGGCTCTCGATCGAGTCCCATCGGCGCGAACGCGAG
>JADGNL010000161.1 GCA_017883495.1 Methanomicrobiales archaeon
GCCCTCGCGATCGCGGGATTGCTCCTTCTCAGCTCGCCCCTGCTCTCGGACGCGCTCTCTCTGGTCCGCAGACACGGCACCGAGTAGCCCCGCTCTTTTTATAGAGGGAGTCGCATCACTGTTGACGGCAGGGCCGTCGGTGAGCTCTGATGGCGAAGGACCCGGTCTGCGACATGGACGTCGACGAGAAGACGGCGAAGTGGTCGAGCGAATACGGGGGAAAGAAAGTCTATTTCTGTGCGCCGGGCTGCAAGAAGCAGTTCGACGCGAACCCCGAGAAGTTCGCGGGGAAGCTCTAGGCTTCCCCCGGCAAGGTTGATAATCTCCCTCTTCCAACAAGTAGAGGGCACCGTTCGCGATAGTAGTCTAGCGGCAGGACAGGGGCTTCCCAAGCCTCTAACCCGGGTTCGATCCCCGGCTATCGCATGGATACCTCGATCCCTATTCTCCGATCCTTCGTCCTCCCCACTCCGGTGACGGCGGAGCAGCCTGTCGATGTTTTCCCGAACTTTCTGACGAGTGCCCCGTGATCCCGGCAGGGTCAAAGATCCCGCTGGAGCCAGACCAGGTCGAACGGCTCGCCGAACTTCGCCCCGACGGCCCGGAGTCGGCCGGCCTCTGTAAAGCCGCGGGCCGCATGGAACGCGAGGCTCGCCCCGTTCCGCGACGAGACGTTCGCCACGAGGGTCGTGCATCCGTTGGTTCGGGCGTCGTCGGCGAGCCTCTCGAGGAGGCGCGTACCGAGCCCGCGGCCCGTGTATTCGGGAGCGACGAAGTAGGAGAGGAGGCACGTCCGGCGAAAGGCCGGGAACGGGAGCATCGGCCGTACCGAGCCGAACCCGACGATCGCGCCTCCGTCCTCGAGCACCCGGAACGCATACGTCCCCCCGCGGAGCGCTGCGTAAAACCCGATCGGTGCGGGCGCCTCCGTGTACGCGGCAAAGCCCGTCGCCGCATAGTGGTTGAAGATCCCGATCACGCCCGCGGCGTCGGCGTCAGTCGCAGACCGGAGTACAATCTCGCCCGTCATGCGGCCTGAAGCGCGAAGGGGATGGTCGCGCTGGAGTACGGCGTCGCCGGTGGTCCGGTCCGTCATCATCTGAAAAGGGAACCCGGTTCGCTTAACCCTGTCGCCAGTATTAAGGTCCTGGCGGGCCACCCTGCCACGGATGTACGACGACCGGGTCCTCCAGCGCTGGCTCCGGCTCGAGGCCAGCCGGATGAACGACGGGGTTGCGGCGGAACGGCCCACGCTTGCGACCCTCCTCGAGGCCGACCGACCGGTCTCGGTCACGCGCAGCGGGGACGAGTACCGCTACGACCCGGCCGTACTCCGCTCCATCGCCGATCGGCTCCCGGCCGGGCTCGCGCGTCGCCTGCGCCTGCCGATCATCTGCTTCGCCTCGATGGATGTGCCGGACAGCTGCTCCATCACCGATCGGTACGCGTTCGAGGCCCTGCAGGCCCTCGACGAGATCTCCACCCTACGCGAGTTCCGGGCCGGCAAAGTCTGGATCGGTCGTGCGATTGCGTACGGGCTCGTCGCGAAGTATCCGACTGCGGTCCAGGTTGCGTTCGCCTAACGGATTTATGGTCCGAACCGCCGATATCTGATCATCAGCCTATGCCATCGCCCCAAGAACCCCTCACCATCGCGATCGGCAGCCGCCCGATCGGCGTGCTGCCGCGGATGCTGAATCGGCACGGCCTCATAACCGGCGCCACCGGCACGGGCAAGACCGTCACCCTCCGCGTGCTCGCCGAGCTCTTCTCGGGGGCCGGGATCCCGGTCCTGCTCGCGGATGTCAAGGGCGACCTCTCGGGCCTCGCGCTCCCCGGCGCCGAGAACCCGAAGGTGAGCGAGCGGATCGCCCGCCTCGGGCTCTCGGACTTCAGCTACACAGGCGTCCCCGTGATCTTCTGGGACGCCTTCGGCGCGGCCGGCCATCCCGTCCGGACCACGGTCTCGGAGCTCGGCCCGCTCCTCTTCTCGCGGATCCTCGACCTGAACGAGGTGCAGAACGGCGTGCTCGCGGCCGTCTTCGCCATCGCGGACGACTCGGGGCTGCTCCTGCTCGACCTCAAGGACCTCCGCGCGGTTCTCGCCCACGTCTCGGAGCATGCGTCCGAGTACCGGGCACGGTACGGGACGCTCGCGCCGGCCAGCATCGGCGCGATCCAGCGCGGTCTCCTCGCGCTCGAGCAGGAGGGGGGGGACGCGCTCTTCGGCGAGCCGGCGCTCCGTCTCGACGACATGATGCGGGTCGCTCCCGACGGCCGGGGCACGGTCAGTATCCTCGCGGCCGACCGGCTGATGCAGGCCCCGCGCGTCTACTCCACCCTGCTCCTCTACCTTCTCAGCGAGCTCTACGAAAACCTCCCCGAGGTCGGCGACCCCGAGCGCCCCCGGGTCGTCGTCTTCTTCGACGAGGCGCACCTGCTCTTCGCGGACGCGCCGAAAGTGCTGCTCGACCGGATCGAGCAGATGGTCCGGCTGATCCGCTCGAAGGGCGTCGGCGTCTGGTTCGTCACCCAGTCGCCGCTCGACATTCCCGAGACCGTGCTCGGTCAGCTCGGCAACCGGGTCCAGCACGCGCTCCGAGCCTTCACCCCGAAGGACCAGCGTGCTGTCAGGACGGCCGCCGAGACCCTCCGACCGAACCCGGGACTGGATGCGGTCGCCGCGATCACCGAGCTCGGGGTCGGCGAGGCCCTTGTCTCGGTCCTCGACGCGAACGGGACGCCGACTCCGGTGGAGCGGGCATTCGTCATGCCGCCGCGCAGTCGCCTCGCTCCGCTCTCGACCGGGGAGCGGGAGGAGGTCCGCCGGGCCTCGCCCGTGGCCGGGGTCTATGAAGCGCCGGTGGACCGGGCGTCGGCCTACGAGGCCCTCGCGTCTCGGGTGCCCGTAGCGGAGCCGGCGAAGCCCGCGACCCCGCCAGCCGCGCACTCCTCCCGTAGCCGGAGCACGCCGGATACGGCCGAGGTGATCGGGACCTTCGCTCAGAGTGCGGCGCGGGGAATCGGCGGCCAGCTCGGTCGCCAGCTCATCCGCGGCCTCCTCGGTTCGGTGGGCCGGAGCCGATGAGCGTGGCCTCCGCCCCGCCGTGGGCCTTCGCGAGCTCGACGAGCACAGAGACAATAGCCGATTCGAGCGGGTCATCGAACGCGAAGAAGCCCTCGCTCGCGTGCCGCTGCGCGAGAGCGGCCAGCCGTTCGGCCGCGGCTCGATCGGCCGGGCGCGCCGCGCGGACGGCTCGGCGCCACCGAGCCGCGAGAGCCTTCACACCGAGGCGGGGGCTCAGAAAGACGCGGCCTATGGGATCCACCTCCACGGTTGGAGATGGATCGGGACGGCGGCTGAGGACGTCATTCGGTACCAGGATGGTGGCCGGGACAGTATTTGAGGAGTGCGGGTCGCGAAGTGAAAGTGAAGAGGGTCCTGGATGAACGAACACCCGGAGGGAGCGGTCGTGATCGAACCGGTCACCGAGCGCGATCTGCCCTGCCTGAACCGGCTCACGAACGACCCGGCCGTCGCCCTGTACCTCGACCTCGCACCGCCGGTGTCGCTCAGCCGCACCCTCGACTTCTTCCGGTACATCCGGGAGCAGGAGGGCGCCTGGTGGGCGATCAGGATCGGCGGCGATCTCGCGGGCTCCGTCGGACTGATCCCGGCAGATCCCTCGAGCCGGCTCGGGCACACGGCTTCGCTCTTCGTCTACCTGGACCCTGCCTGGTGGGGCCGGGGGCTCGGCCGGCGGGGGGTGGAGGCGATGGTAGGGGAGGCGGGCCGGCGCGGCCTTGTCCGGCTCGAGGTCCTCGTGGTTGACGGGAACGAGCGCTCGCTCCGGCTCTTCAGGGCGTGCGGGTTCGCCTGGGAGGGGGTCCGGCGGGACGGCTTCCGCGCCGACGACGGCTACTGCGACCTGATTCAGCTCGCCCGGGTTTTACGCTGAGGTTCCGCCGGGCTGCGCCGTTTTCGAACGCCGCCACGCTTATCCTCCGGCCCGTCCACCCGATTGCTATGGACGAGATAGAGATCGTCGAGCTGCCCGCGCAGACCGTACTCGGGATTCGCCGCCGCGGCCCGTATTCGCATATCCCGGAGATGCTGATGGAGATCTGGGCCGTGATCATGGAGAAGGGGGCGATCCCGGCAGGCCCGCCGGTCTTCGTCTGCAGGCAGACCGGAATGGCGGAGGTCGAGCAGGCCGTTGCAGCCGGCGACGCGGACCTCGAGGTGGCGTTCCCGGTGGCGAACCGCGTGAAGCCCGAGGGGGACATCGAATACTACGAGCTGCCCGCCGGACGGTTCGCCAAGGTCCTCCACAAAGGTCCGTACGAGCGATGTACCGCGACCTACGAGCGGCTCTTTGCCGGGCTTGCCGCGCGGGGTCTTGCGATCACGGGGCCCATCCGCGAGTATTACCTGAACGATCCCTCCGAGGTCGCCCCGGAGGAGATCCTGACCGAGATCCTCGCCCCGGTCGGCTGAACGCGATCAACCCTCTGTTCGCACCGAATACAGGAGCTGAACGACGCCGTCCGCGTGCGTCCGGCTCTCACGAAGAGCGAGGCCGTGCGGTCGCAGTCCGGAGACGAAGAGCGGGATCCCGTCGCCGACGACGGGCATCAGGGCGAGGTCGAGCGTATCCACGACCCCTGCGTCGAGCATGGACCGGGCGAGAGCGGCACCGCCGACCAGCCATACGGCACGGTCCCCCGCTGCCGCCCGGGCTTCGGCTGCGATAGCTTCGAGGTCGTCTCCCGACCGGAAGCGAATATCGGCTCCATCCGGTACAGGGAGCGTCCGTGATGTCGGGACGAAGCAGGGACGGTCCGCGTACGGCCTTGCGCCGAACCCGAGCGCCTGTTCGTAGGTCCTGCTTCCCATCACGAGCGCGCCGACGCCGGCAAGGAAACCAGTATGGCCGTAGTCCTCACCATCCCCGGAGAACGTCTCGAGCCACCCGACAGAGCCGTCGAGGGCAGCGATGAACCCGTCGAGGCTGCTGGCGAGGTAGAGGACGACGGGCGTCGCACGAGTCATAATATGACGGATGCACCGGGAGCGTATCAAGCGTGCCCCCCAAAGGGGACGCGCTACGACACGATTCGGCAGCCTGAAGAGGGCTCGGAAAGAGAGTTCGTTACCATGCGACCGCTCGTCCTCGCCATCACCGCATTCGTTCTCTTCGTCGGTATTACGGCGGTTGTGCTCGTGCTGACGCCTCCCGCGGCCGGACCCGTCCCCGCGGTCTGGGTCGTGTACGCGGGGGATCCCGGCAACCCGTATATCGACGCAGCCCGCGCCGGCCTCCTCGAAGCATCCCGAAATGGGACGTTCACGTACGAGGAGTTCGCACCCGCGAC
>JADGNL010000162.1 GCA_017883495.1 Methanomicrobiales archaeon
CACCGCGACCTCGCCGACTTTCGCGGGGTCGAGCACGAGCACGCCCGGCGCGGTACCCGAGACCAGGTCGTCGACGAGCGCGTCGGCCGAATCGTTCGAACGGTCGTCGAGGCCCATGCAGTTCTTGGCCGAGGTCGCGATCACGGGGATGCCGGCCGCCCTCGCCTCGTCGTAGAGGTCGGCGCGGACGCACTGCTCGTCCACGACCACGAGGTCGGGGATGCCCGAGCGGATGTACCGGAGCTGCCAGGAGATCGGACCCACGATCTTCGCCGACGGCGACCGGCGGGTCATGTCGATCGCGGTGCAGCAGATCCCGGTCACCTCGACCGAGCCCTCGAGCCCGTGCGACCCGAGGTAGTCGAGGATAGCGACAGCCGGGGGGACGTTGTGCCCGACGACGAGGACCACGGGTTTCGCGGCATCGATCGAACCGAGCCCGAGCTCGACGAGCGCGGCCTGGGGGTCTGCCTTCGGGAAGTCGAAGGCCGAGACCTGGGCCGTGTCCGCGACCTCGAGCGCGACATGGTCGACCATCCCCGCGTGGAAGACCTTCGACTCGAAGTCGATCGGGTCGGCCTCCTGCCCGGTGTGGGTGGCCGAGAGAAGGTGGACGAGCTGCCCGTCGACGTAGTCGAGCACGGCCTCGAGGTCGGCGAGCGTCTCGGGGCGCAGGCCGCAGACGAGCTCAACGATCGGCATGCGGAGCTCGACCGCGAGCCCGCCCGTGTCGAGCGGGAAGGCCCGGCCGTTGCGGTCGATCAGGTACTCGAGGAGTTCGCGTGCATGGCTCGCGTGGGTCGCGGCCCCGATGCATGCCGCGAGCAGCACGATCCGCGACTGCTGGGCGGCCATGGTGATCCCGCAGGCGCCGCGTTTCCCGCCCGAGAGGTCGCACTTGCCATAGGTGCAGAGGCAGCAGAGGTCGCAGAGCGGCATATAGAACGGGCGGTACCGCGCGAGAAGGCGCCGGTCCCAGTCCCGGAGCGCCGTCGGGGACGGACACGGCGTCGGCCCGACAGGCTCGTCCCAGGTCCCCGAACCGACCCGGCCGATCCCGACGCGCAGATCGCGGACCCGGCCGAGCGGTGAGGCGATCTCGCCGATACGGATGTCGATTCCCTTCATAACAGCAATCCGGGCCGCTCTTTGTATCGCTTCGGTCGGAGCGGCGGTCTATCGATCCCTATCGAGGGGCGCCGTATTAAATGTAAGGGATGGCGCTAGGGCGCGTACCCTGCCCGTTCGAGGATCCCGCCGACCGAGGCGAGACCGGGGTTGTCCGCGGGAAGGTCGAAGAGGGATCGCCCCTCGAGCGTGAACGCAGCCACGACCGGATCGGCTTCGACCCGCCCGACGTACGGCATCCCGGTCGAGGAGGCGAGCGATTCCATCGCCGGGTCGACCTGGTACCCGCCGGCCACGACGAACCGGCCGTACCGGACGCCGGACTCGTCGGCGACCCGGCGGGCCCTGGCCACGTGGTCGAACGACTTCTTCGAGGCGCCGACCAGGTCGACGATCAGGTCGACCTCCTCCGCGATCCGCCGGTTCAGGTGCTCGAGCCCGGCCGGCGAGTCGATCAGGAGGTAGCGGTACTGCCGGACGAGCCGCTCGAGCGCCCGCTTCAGGGCCGCGTCGGGCAGGCAATAGCACCCCTCGACCCACTTGGTGCCGAGCGCGATGAGGTCGAAGCAGTCCCCTTCGTACAGCCCCTCCTCCCAGATGCGTCCCTCGATCCGCTCGGACGGCGCAACGCCGCTCGTGGTCCCCGTGCCGGCGATGAAGGTCTCCTCGAGGAGCTCGGCGATCGTCCTGACGCCGGCCTTCGCGAGGTCGGCCCCTACCATCTCGGCGAGGGACTGGTCGGGATCGGCGTCGACGAGCAGGATCGGCCCGCCCCCGTGTTCGCAGAGCCACCGCGCGGCGAGTGCGACGAAGCTCGTCTTGCCCGTGCCGCCGCGGCCGACGACGACGATGCGGATCATGGTTCCTCCGCGAGGATCCGATCGAGCAGGCCCCCGACGAGCGCGGCTGTCGCCCCGTCCGTGGGCACGGGTCTGCCCTCCCGCCCGGCCCGGGCGACGTCGGAGTCGTCGGGGAGCAGAGCGAGGATGGGCAGGTCGAGCCGCCCCGCGCAGGCCGTCGCGGCCTCGACGGCCCCGTCGCCGGCGAGTCTGCTCCCGACGAGGGCGAGGCGCGGGATCCCGAGCTCGCGGGCCAGGTCCCGGATCCGGCCCGCGACCTGGCACGAGGCCGCCGATCCGTCGACGAGGACGAGCAGGAGGTCGACGCTCGCGGCAGTTCCGCGCCCGAGATGCTCGAGCCCGGCCTCGAGGTCGAGCACGACCGCCTGACGCTCGCCCACGACAAGTCTCCGGAGGAGCGCACGCACCACGGCTGTTGCAGGGCAGGTGCACCCCCCGCCCGCTGCCCTGACCGTGCCCATCACGAGCAGGCCCGCGCCGGCCGGCGTTATCACGGCCCGGTCGCGGATCAGGTCCTCGACAGGGAACGAGAGGTTGTAGACACCGGCGTAGCCGGTCCCGGTCCTGGCCGCGACGAGGTCCGCGTCCTCGGCGATCGGAACGAGCCGCTCCGCCTCGGCGGCCGGCAGCCCGAGCGCCCCCCCCAGGTTCGGCGCAGGATCGGCGTCGATCGCGAGGGTCGCGTACCCGCGCTCGACGAGCGCGGCGGCGAGCAGGGCCGCGAGCGTGGTCTTGCCGACCCCGCCCTTGCCCGAGAGCGCGAGCTTCATTCCGTCAGAACTGGCACGCG
>JADGNL010000163.1 GCA_017883495.1 Methanomicrobiales archaeon
CTGATCGGGCAGGCCCAAAGATGCCTGATCCCCGCTACTGGTCCGAGAACGGAAGCTCGAGCATCACGAGATCGTCGGGGACCAGCACCTCGCCCGAAAAGCGGGCCGCGGCGTCCCTGAGGTGGTCCGCGGGCGAGGTGTAGCGAGAGGAGAGGTGGACCAGCGCGAGCCGCTTCGCCCCGAGCCGCTCCGCGGCCTCGCCGGCCTCGCCGGCCGTAGCATGGTGGACCTCGGCCGCGCGGGCGGCGTCGGCGTCGGCGTAGGTCGCGTCGTGGATCAGGAGGTCGAGCCCTCGGGGGAGGCCGACCCGGACCAGGTCGACGGGGCGGGTGTCGCCCGTGTACGCGATCGAGCGCCCGGGTCGGCCGGGGCCGAGCACCTGCTCGGGCCGGACCTCGACGGGCGCGCCGTCGACCGTGACCGTGACCGCTTCCCCGCGCTGGAGCTTCCCGAAGAGCGGGCCCGGCCGGACACCGAGCGCGATCGCGCCCTCGCGGTCGAACCGGCCGGGGCGGTCGTCCTCGACCAGGGCGTACCCGAGCGACTGCATGCCGTGGCGCGTACCGTAGGTGCGGACAGTATAGCCGTCGAACCGGACCTCGTCGCCGGCCCTGAGTACGTGCCCCTGCACGGGAAAGCGCATGGTCGCGGTCGAGAGGTGCTCGATGACGTGAACGATCTCGTCGAGGCCGGGAGGGCCGTAGAGGGGGAGGGGCTCGGCGCGGCCGTTGAACGCGAGGGTCTGGACCAGCCCGAGGAGGCCGAGGTAGTGGTCCGCGTGCCAGTGGGTGATGAAGATTGCGTCGACCGTGAACCCTGTCTGCGCCCGCATCATCTGCTGCTGCGCGCCCTCGCCGCAGTCGAAGAGGAGGGTGTCGGATCCCCTGCGGACGAGGAAGCAGGCCGGGTTCCGGAGCACGGTCGGGAGCGCGCCGGCCGTCCCCAGGAAGTACACCTGGAGGGTCTCGCCCGCTATCGGAGCCACCCCCCGATGCGCTCGAGCGACCGTCGCCCCTCGTCGACACTCCGCCCCTCGACCACCGCAATCCCGTCGTAGGAGGCCGCGACGGCAGGGCCGACCTTCGCCCAGTCGACCGTGCCCTCACCGATCGGCAGGTGCTCGTCCGACAGGCCGTTGTTGTCGTGGAGGTGGAGGTGGTCCGCGGAGCCGAGCACGGCGAGGAAGGCCGGGACGGCCCCCACCGTGTTCGCGTGCCCGAGGTCGAAGCAGGCTCCGACCCCTTCGATCCCGTCGATCATGCCGAGGAGCTCGCCGGGGTCGCGGCAGAGGAACTCGCGGATCGCGATCATGTTCTCGAGGCAGGCGAGAACGCCGTGGTCGGCGGCGCACCGGCCGATCTCGCGGAGGGCCTCTTTCTGCGCGGCCCAGGCGCGGGCCGGCTCGAGGCGTCCGAGCGGCGAGAGGTAGCCGGGATGGATCGTCACGCGATCTGTCCACTCCGACGCCCGCGCGATGCAGGTCGTGAGCTGCCGGACGGTCTCGCGGTGGATCGGGAAGTTGAGCGAGCTCATGTTGAGGTCGGCGTATGGTGCGTGGACTGAGATCGCGAGGCCCGTGGTCTCGATGAGATCGCGGACCCGGGCGAGCCCCGCAGGGTCGTCGAGCCGGTAGTCGCCCTCGGCCACGACCTCCCAGCCGTCGAAGCCCGCGTCCACGATCCCGTGGACCCATTCCGGCGGCGCGGTCACCTTCGACGAGGACGAGAAGTAGACCCGGAGGCTCATGCGGCCTCCGCGAGGGAGACGAGCATGGCCCGGACCTCGGCGCAATATGACCCGAGGCTCCCCTCGTTCTCGACGGTCAGCTCGGCCTCGTCAAGGGCCGTGCCGAGGCCCCAGCCGAGCTCCCGCTCGTCCCGCCGCTGCAGGGAACCGGCGTCGGTGAGGTCGTCTGACCGCCCGCGCCGCCGGAGCCGCCGCCACCGCGTCTCGAACGAGGAAGAGACGCCGATGAGCGTGAATCCCGAGAAGGCGCGACGGAACTCGTCGACCTCGGCGTCGGAGCGGATCCCGTCGATCAATACGACGGGTGCGGCGAGCTCGCGGACCGCCGGGAGCATCAGGTGCGCGATTGCGCCGCGACCGTACGTCTCGCGGAGCTCGCCCGAGATCTCTCCGAGGACGCCGTCCTCGGCCGACAGACCGCGCTCGGCCGCGACCCGGCGTATCACGTCGCCCATCACGAGCACGGGGATGCCGAGCTCGGCCGCGCACCTCGAGAACTCACTCTTGCCGCTTCCCGGCAGCCCAACGACCCCGATCAGTCTCATACACCTGCTCTCCGTTCTCTCTCGTCCGCACCCGGCACGGCCGCCCCAGCCGTTCGGCGAGCGCGGCCAGCTCCGTAAACGAGAGCGGCGCCACGGCCCCCGTGACCCCCTGCTGGAGGACGAGCGGGGCGTCCCCGGCCTCCCGCGCGATCCCCCCGACCTCATCCTCGTACCCCCGGAACAGGGTCGCGACCACCTCGAACGCGGGGAGGTGGCCGTCGGCGTACGCCGCGCTGCAGAGCGCGAGCGACGCCTTCACCCGGTCCACGAGGTCGACCCCGAGGAGGTTGGGATAGCGCTCCCACCGCGCCTTGAGGTCGAGGGCCACGTGGTCGACGAGCGCCTCGTCGATGAGCGCGGCGAGGACATCCGGGTAGGCCCCGTTCGTGTGCACCCCGACCTCGAGCCCGAGTCGCCGGCTCTCGCGGGCCAGGCGGACGAGCGCCTCGCCCTGCATGGTCGGCTCCCCGCCCGTGAAGACCACGGCCGAGACGACGAGGGCGCTCCCGGCGATCATGCCCACGACCTCGTCGAGCTCGCGGAGGTCCCTGCCGCCGAGAAGGGCCGCATTGTGGCAGTACCCGCAGCGCGCCGGACACCCCCGGAGGAAGACCGTGCAGACGGCCCGGCCGGGCCAGTCGACCGTACTGACCGGGACGAATCCGCCGAAGTTGACCTGCAGGGGCATCACCGTGCACCCATTCAATGCACGAGCAG
>JADGNL010000164.1 GCA_017883495.1 Methanomicrobiales archaeon
ATCACCTCGCTCGAGTTCGAGCGGCTGATCTGCGCCTCCGGCCCGACCGGCGGCCACCTGGTGCGCCCGTCCGACGGGGCGACGCCGATGCGGGTCGCGTTCGTGCTCTGCGCGGGGTCCCGTGACAACACCGGCGTGGGCAAGCCGTACTGCAGCCGGTTCTGTTGCATGTACTCGCTCAAGCACGCCCACCAGATCATCGAGAAGATCCCCGGCGTCGTGCCGTACATCTTCTACATGGATATCCGGTCCTTCGGGAAGGCGTACGAGGAGTTCTACTACCGGATCCAGGACGAGGGCGCGAAGTTCATCCGCGGCCGCGTCTCGAACATCCAGGAGGACCCCGTCACGAAGAACCTCCGCGTCTACGCCGAGGACACGCTCCTCGGCCGACCGATGGAACTCGAGGTGGACATGGTCGTGCTCGCTGCTGCCGTGCAGCCGACCGAGATGACCAACAAGACCCGGAAGCTCTTCGGCGTCTCGTGCTCGACCGACGGCTGGCTCCTCGAAGCCCACCCGAAGCTGAACCCGTGCGGCACCACGACCGCCGGCGTCTTCGTCGCGGGCGTGTGTCAGGGCCCCAAGGACATCCCCGACACGGTCGCCTCGGCCGAGGGAGCGGCATCTGCCGCATCGATCCCGATCCACAAGGGTTTCGTCGAGCTCGAGCCCTACTACGCCATGTGCGTCGAGGAGAAGTGCGCAGGTTGCGGCATGTGCGTCAACCTCTGCCCGTACTCGGCCCTCCAGCTCGTCGAGAAGGACGGCCGGACGGTCATGCAGGTTACCGAGGCCAAGTGCAAGGGCTGCGGCACCTGCGGCGGCTTCTGCCCCGGCGGTGCGATCTGGATGAACCACTTCGCCACCCCGCAGATCGTTGCTCAGATCGATGCCTTCCTCCTCGGAGGTGAGCAGTAATGGCGGAGAACCCCGAGGGCTGGCAGCCCCGGATCCTCGCTATCATCTGCAACTGGTGCAGTTACGCCGGCGCCGACCTCGCCGGTAGGGCCCGCATCCAGTACCCGTCCGACATCCGTGCGATCCGCGTGATGTGCACGGGCCGCGTGGACCCGCTCTTCATCATGAAGGCGTTCACGGACGGCGCGGACGCGGTCCTGGTCTCCGGCTGCCACTTCGGCGACTGCCACTACCTCGAGGGCAACTTCAAGGCCGCGAAGCGGATGTTCATGGTCAAGAGCCTCCTGAAGAACATCGGGCTCGACGACCGACGCCTGCGCATGACTTTCGTCTCCGCGTCCGAGGGCGCGAAGTGGGCCAAGGTCGTCGAGGACGTCGTCAATGTGACCCACGAGCTCGGCCCGTCGCCTTTCAACAAGAAGTACGGCGAGCTCAAGGAACTCGTCTAGGCGGTGTTGAGCGGTGGCTGACTCCATCTCACTCAACCTCATCTCGGGCCGGACCATCCAGCAGGGCGTAGCGATGGAGGGCGGCAAGGAGAAGCCGGCCTATACCGACGCCTGCGGGATCATCGAGATCGACCCGGCGGACTTCAAGAGACTCGGGGTCTACCGGAACACGAACGTCCGCGTGACGAGCGACCACGGTACGGTCGTGGTCAAGGCGATCGAGGCGACGCAGGGGCCGCACCCCGGGCTGGCCTATATCCCCATGGGGCCATGGGCCAACGCGGTCGTCAACCCGAACACGTACGGCATGGGCATGCCAACTTTTAAGGGGACGCCGATACAAGTTAGCATTGCTACGAACGAACCTGTGCTGAGCTCGGTCAAGCTCGTGCAGAAGCTCGTCAAGGAGTAGGTAATGGCGAAAACAGTTACCGATGTAATCTGCCCCTTCTGCGGGACGCTCTGCGACGATCTCGAGGTTCAGGTCTCCGATGACGGGACGAAGATCCTCGAGGTCTACAACGCCTGCGCGATCGGAGCGGAGAAGTTCCTCCACTCCCAGGCAAAGGATCGTATCACCCGCCCGCGGATGCAGCAGGAGGACGGCTCCTACAAAGAGGTCTCGTACGACGACGCGATCGAGTACACGGCCCAGATGCTCGCGAACGCGAAGAAGCCCCTGATGTACGGCTGGTCCTCGACCTCGTGCGAGGCTCAGTCGGTCGGGCACGAGATCGCCGAGACGGTTGGCGGTGTCGTGGACAATACCGCGACGGTCTGCCACGGGTCCTCGCTGATTGCGATCCAGGATGTCGGCATCCCGAGCTGCACGCTCGGCGAGATCAAGAACCGCGCCGACGTGGTCGTCTTCTGGGGCTGCAACCCCTCGCATGCGCACCCGCGCCACCTCTCGCGATACTCGATCTTCCCGCGCGGATTCTTCACGGGCAAAGGCCACAAGGGCCGCAAGATGATCGTGGT
Source organism: Methanomicrobiales archaeon (assembly GCA_017883495.1). Lineage (GTDB taxonomy): Archaea > Halobacteriota > Methanomicrobia > Methanomicrobiales > Methanospirillaceae > UBA288. The sequence goes on from JADGNL010000164.1 coordinate 2,352, forward strand.
GGACCCGCGCAACACGGACACCATGAAGATGGCCGATATCGGGCTTCAGCTCGAGCAGGGGCGCGACTACGAGCTCCTCTCGGCCCTCCGCGTCGCGTTCCGCGGCGAGGACCTTCCCGATGTCGTGGCCGGCATCTCCAAGGAACGGATCTTCGAGGCGGCCGAGGTTCTGAAGAACGCCCGCTTCGGTGTCATTTTCTTCGGCATGGGCGTGACCCAGACGCTCGGCAAGAACCACAACATCGACGAAGCGATCATGGTGACGAAGGACCTGAACGAGTTCACGAAGTTCAGCATCATCGCCATGCGCGGCCACTACAACGTGACCGGCTCCGGAGCGGTGCTCGGGTGGCAGTTCGGCTTCCCGTTCGCGACCGACCTCTCGCGCGGCTTCGCCCGGTACAACCCCGGCGAGACCACCTCGAACGACCTGCTCCGGCGGGACGAGGTCGACGCGGTCTTCGTGCTCGGTTCGGATCCCGGCGCACACTTCCCGATCTCGTCGGTCAGGAAGATCGCTCGACTGCCATCGGTCGCAGTCGACCCGCACATCACCCCGACGACCGAGATCTCGAAGCTCCACGTCCCCGTCGCCTTCGTCGGCGTCGAGGTCGGAGGCTGCTGCTATCGGATGGACAACGGTCCGAGCGAGTCGAGAAAGGTCGTCGAGCCCCCCGAGGGCATGATGACGGATGCCGAGTTCCTCTCGCGGGTCCGCGACCGTGTCGGTGAGCTCAAAGGGAAGGCGCCTGTCGGCTCCCCGTCGACTGCCCAGGTGCAGGGGGCCTGAGACCATGGCAGAGTACCTCATCAAAAACGGCTTCGTCTTCGACCCCGTCACCGGCGTCAAGGGCGATAAGAAGGACATCGCGGTCAAAGACGGCAAGATCGTCGACTCGGTCTCGTCGTCGGCCAAGGTCTACGACGCGTCCGGCAAGACGGTCATGGCCGGCGCCGTCGAGGTTCACGCGCACGTCGCGGGCCCGAAGGTGAACGAGGGGCGCAACTACCGCCCCGAGGACAAGCTCTTCGGCACCAGGGCCGGGGTCAACGGGATGCGCACGACAGGTGGCTTCTCGATCCCGACCACGTTCAAGACCGGCTACGCGTATGCGCAGATGGGCTATACCGTGGTCATGGAGGCCGCGATGCCCCCGCTGTACGCGCGCCACGTCCACGAGGAGATCCGCGATACCCCCATCATCGACGAGGGGGCGTTCCCGGTCTTCGGCAACAACTGGTTCGTGCTCGAGTATCTCAAGAACAACGAACTCGAGAACACGGCGGCCTACATCTCCTGGCTCCTCCGGGCGACCAAGGGCTACGCGGTCAAGGTCGTCAACCCCGGCGGCACCGAGGCCTGGGCCTGGGGGCTCAACTGCCTCTCGGTCAACGACCCGGTCCCGTACTTCGACATCACCCCCGCGCAGATCGTCAAGGGTCTGATCGAGGCGAACGAGTACCTCGGTCTACCGCACTCGATGCACATCCACGCCAACAACCTCGGCAACCCCGGCAACTACACGACCACGCTCGACACGTTCCGGCTCAACGAGGGCTTCAAGGCGAACAACCGCTTCGGGCGCGAGCAGACGATGCACCACACGCACGTCCAGTTCCACTCCTACGGCGGCGACAACTGGGGCAACTTCGAGTCGAAGTCGGACGCGATCATGGACTACGTGAACGCGCACCCGAACCTGACGATCGACACGGGCAACGTCACGCTCGACGAGACCACGACCATGACGGCCGACGGCCCGTTCGAGCACCACCTGACCGAGCTCAACCACCTGAAGTGGGCGAACGTCGACGTCGAGCTCGAGACGGCCGCCGGGATCGTCCCGTACGTCTATAGCCCAGACATCAAGGTCTGCGCCATCCAGTGGGCGATCGGCCTGGAGCTCGCGCTCCTCGCGAAAGACCCGATGCGCTGCTTCATCACGACCGACCACCCGAACGCCGGGCCGTTCACGCGGTACCCGCGGATCATCAAGTGGCTGATGTCGAAGGAGGCCCGCGAGGAGCGGCTCACCACCTTCAAGCACGCGGACAAGGTCATCTCGGCCACGCACCTCCACGGACTCGACCGCGAACTCTCGTTCTACGAGATCGCGCAGATGACCCGTGCGGGCCCCGCAAAGGCGCTCGGCCTCATGGGCACCTACGGCGGCCTCGCGCCCGGCATGGACGCGGACGTGGTCGTCTACGACATCAACCCGGAGGCGTCGTTCACGCCGGACCAGATCGAGCAGGCCTTCACGGCCGCAGCCCTCGTCATCAAGACGGGTGTCCCGGTGGTCGAGAACGGCGTGGTGATCAACAACGGGAACAAGCGCACGCTCTGGGTCGACGCGAAGGTCAACGAGAACCCCCAGGTTCTGCGCGACGTCGAGGAGAAGTTCCTCAAGTACTACAGCGTCAGCCTGAACAACTACGAGGTCAAGGGCGGCCACTACATCCCGAACCCGTACGCGATCGAGGTCGACGCGACACAGTGAGGTGCAGGGATGGAGACGGTTACACTCACAATCAAGAAGGCCCCCACCCTCTACCTTGAGGCGGAGGCCACAACCCCCGACGCGTTGGCCGGCAAGAGCCTCGACCAGATCCGGGCGCTCCCGGTCTACATGGGGAACGAGGAGTTCACGCTCGGTGAGTTCTTCGAGATCGCCGGAGCACCCGGTGCGACTGCGGCCGATACCAGGGTCGTGGTGAAGGGGGACGTCTCGCGCGTCAAATATCTCGGCATGAAGATGTCGGCCGGCGAGCTCGTGATCGAGTCCAACGCCGACATGTACGTCGGCGCCTGGATGACGGGCGGCACGATCACCGCGAAGGGCAACGTCGACTCCTTTGCCGGCACGGGCATGAAGGGCGGCGAGCTCACCATCATGGGCAACGCCGGCAACTACATCGGCTCGGCCTACCGCGGCGACTGGCGCGGCATGCAGGGCGGCCGGATCCGCGTGAAGGGCAACGTCGGCTCCGATACCGGCTACTTCATGAATGGCGGCGAGATCGTCATCGAGGGGAACGCCGACGTCCACGTCGGGACCCACGCCGAGGGCGGCAAGATCGTGATCAAGGGGAACGCGAAGTCGCGCCTCGGCGGCCAGATGGTCGAGGGCACGATCGTTCTCCTGGGCACGGTCGACGTGATGATGCCCGGTTTCAAGTACGTCCGCGACGAGGAGATCGAGGTCGACGGGGAGAAGATGACCCTGTCGCTCTACGTCGGAGACCTCGGCGAGCGCCACCGCAAGCGCAAGGGCGAGCCGATCTACGGCAAGCTCTACCTCCGGCCCGTGAAGGCGGGAGAGGATGCTGCAGCCCGCGAAGCGCGGCTCGCCCGTGCCCGCGAGGCAAAGAAGGCCCGGTTCGCCCCGCCGGAAGGGTCGGCCTCGGCCTGAACTCCACTCTTTTTCCGCCTCGGAGTCCGAGCGGGTTCTCACGACCGCTGTCATCCCGGGAGCCTCGGCTGGAGCCTCGGCTTTCGGAGAGCTGCGTGCCGCCACGCCCGGAATGGGAACCCGAACCTCGGATCTCGGGCATACGACACCATCACGGTGGGATCCGGACCGGCCTTTTCCTTCGTAATATACGTTTATCAGCACGACCGCCCCACGATGTATGATAGGATAATGACCTGTACGATCATCGTCGGCGGTTTCTTTGGAGACGAGGGGAAGGGAAAGATAGTCGCGCATATCGCTCACCAGGACCGGCCCACGATCATCGCGCGAGGGGGCGTCGGCCCGAACGCCGGGCACACGGTCCAGGTCGGCGACCGGCAGTACGGCGTCCGGATGGTTCCCTCGGGCTTCGTCTACCCCGATGCACGCCTCTGCATCGGCGCCGGGGTGCTCGTCGACCCGCGCGTCCTGATCGCGGAGCTCGACCAGGTGAACGCGCACGACCGGTGCTTCGTCGACTTCCGAT
>JADGNL010000165.1 GCA_017883495.1 Methanomicrobiales archaeon
CGAGGGGATGTGCCGGGCGCTCGAGGCCGGCGTCCGGTTCGCGCACATCATCAACGGCAACACCGAGCACAATCTCCTCCTCGAGCTCTTCACCCGCGACGGCGTCGGGACGATGATCTTCGCCTGAGGCCCGTATCGAGCGGCTCCGGTGGAGACGCCATACTTTTATTATCCCTCCCCTGCAGCTGACTGATCGTCATGGGGTTGTGAGGGTCCATCCCGATCCGCGCTTGCCCGCAGCAGCCACGCCCGTTGCCGCACTCCTGATCGTCCTTCTTCTCGCTCCCCCGGCAACGGCCGCGCTGATGGCGGACTTCGTTGCCGTGCCGTCCGACGGAGAGGCGCCCCTCACGGTCGTATTCACCGATCGTTCGTCGAGTACGATCTTCGGAGCTGCAGAGAAGTGGACCTGGCTGTTCGGGGACGGATCGAGTTCGACCCTCCGGAACCCGACTCACCTCTACTCTGTGCCGGGAACCTATACGGTCCGCCTCGAAGCCCAGGCGAACGTGGGCTCCGACGAGTTCACGGAGCAGGGAACCGTGGAGAAGACGGTCGTGGTTCGACTCCCGCTGAGAGCCTCGTTCGACTACCAGAACGTCGGGCCCCTGACCGTTCAGTTCACCGAGACCTCGACCGGCGATGTCACTGGCCGGTCATGGTGGTTCGGCGACGGTGCAACCTCGGCCGCCCGGAATCCGAGGCATACGTACGCCGGATCCGGTCCGTACACGGTACGGTTCGGCGTCCTTGGACCGGGGGACGAATTCCCCAGGTCGACGGCAGAGAGGACGGTCCTGGTCGAATCCACCCCCTCCCGCTCCCCGACGACGATCCCCGTGACCTACCCGCCCTTCCTGATCCTGCATCCGACCGTGTCGCCGCAGAGCGACTCAGTCACGGTCGAGGGGAGCGTGAGCCCGGGCACTGCGGGGACGACCATCACCCGGATCACCTGGGACTGGGGCGATGGTGCGGTCGAGGACCACGACGTCCCGAACACGCACACCTACGCCGAGGCCGGTTCATACGCGATCACGGTCACCGCATACCAGAACGACGGGGAATCCGCGACCCGGTCCGTGACGATCTCCATGCCCGGCCCGACCGGGACCACGATCGTGCAATCCCCGACGACCGCACCGCCGACGGTGACCGTGGCCACGGTCATCCCCACGGCGACTGACGTTCCGCCGCCGCCGGACTTCCCGTGGTGGCTCGTCGCGATCGTCGCCGTGGGCCTGCTCGCCGGCGGCGTCGCGGTCGTGAAGGGGTGGCCGGGCGTGTCCTCTCCGGAGGAGCCCGCGGTCCCCGGGCTGACGATCGAGCCCCGGGGCGGGCTGCGAAGGACGAATGTGGAAGAGGACCCGGGTCGGGATGCCCGGATCGAGATCGAGGTGCGGGGAGGGATTCGACGAGAGCGATAAGGAGCAGCAGAACGATCCGTTCGACCGGGCGGAGTTCGCGGCCGAGGTCGCGGGCATGATGAAGGCGCGGGGGGAGGCCGAGCTCTCCGGTGTGGCCAAGTACCACCGCATGGCCGGTGTGCCGGCGAAGAAGGCGCTCGAGCTGGCCGCCCTCCAGGTTGCGGACACGCTGGTCCGGTACCTCTCGCAGGGCTGGATCAAGGCGACCGTCGAGGAGATGGAGGCCGCGGGCGGCGGGCCCGGCACGACGGCGTTCACCGTCGCTCCGGCAAGGCCGCTCCGCGTGGCCCTCCCGTCCTGGGACCAGTACGTCGAGTTCGTGGTCCGGGCGAACGGGTTCGAGCTGGCCCGCCCGAGCATCGACTTCCGTGTCGACCCGCGGATCGAGGTCATCGATGCTGCGCTCCGCCGCTGGCCCGACGGCGGATACGAGCTGACCCTCGGCAGGGCCCGGTTCGGCTGCCGGATCTTCCTCAAGCAGCCCGGGGGCGACCTGCTGATCGGCGAGCCGAAGACGCGGGAGTTTCAGTTCGCCGAGCCGATCTCGTTCGGCGGCAGCGGGCCGCCCGAAGAGGAGGAGAAGGTCTGCCCGTACGGGCTTGACGCGGCCTGTCCGCTCCGGACGGGCGCGGACGCGCAGAAGAGTGTGCCGAGACCGGAATAAGGTCGGGTCACTTCGCCTTCGCGGAGCGCCCTGCCACGGTCCCTCTCGGCCGTTCGGATGCGCTCCTGTCGCTCTTTCGCCGTTCCAGCCGTGGGCCGTTCTCCCCCGCGGCCCGACTGATAATACGGTGGACGTTGAGCGCCGCCACCCGGTGTTCGGTCGAAATATCGCCGTCCATTGTCTTCACCCCACCCGGATCGTGACGCCCGGGATGCCGCCGTTCGAGACCGCCCGGGCCGCGCCGAGCGCCTGCCGTACCTGGGCCTCGCTGACTGGCATGCCGGCCATCCCGAGCAGCTCCTGGAGCATGATCGTCTGTTCCTGCTGGAAGGGCACGTTCACGGTCACGATGCCGTAGACGTCCCCTGAGACGGTGCCGTTGACGCGGACCGTGATCCGGTCCTGACCCGCCTGGACCGTCGCCAGGGCGGCATTGAGCAGGGCCTGGTTGTCGAGCGTGACCGGCACGGTCCTCGTGATCGACTGGCGGGCCGGAAGGGTGACGGGACCGGTCCGCCCGTCCCCCAGGCGCCGCAGACCGCCGGCCTCGACCGAGGAGACCGTGAACGCGACGTCCTTCAAAGGAATATCGAACGAGTTCGGGTTCGTGACCTGGACCTCGACCTGGAGCGTCGTGTTCGCCGGCGTGAACGTCCCGACCCGGACACTCTCGACGGCGACCGTCGGTTGCGCGATGCAGCCGGCCGTGCCGGCGATCATAAGGATGGCGGCGAGAACGAGGACGGAGGTGAGATATCTGGGCACGGCACAGGCTCCTGCGTGCACGCTGGCATGCGCGCTGCTGATAGGAGCGGCTTCTACTTAAGGATATTCTCTGAGCATCCGATGGGTGCCGGTCCGCCCCATAACGGGACGATTTTAACGGCTCACCAGGCAGACCCAGCGGTCGTAGATCGGGTCCCGCTCGTTTTCGAAGATCTCGACCCCGCGGCCGGCTTCGACGGCCCAGCCGGCGACGAGGGCGGCCTCCGGCTCGGTCCCGAGTGTGATCAGCGTCTCGTCCGAAAGCCCGACGAGCTGAAGGACGAGACTCCGCCAGAGCTCGTCGTTGAGCCCGGGGTAGCACTGGCCGACCATCAGGGCGAGTCCGACCGGGGCCGGCTCGACATAGTCGGTCGCGAAGGTCCCGTCGATGCAGCAGACCTCCTCGGGGAGGAGCCGTCCCTCGGCGAGCCCCCGCGCGATGAGGGCGGCGTCGTTGTCGTACGAGAGCGGCGCCATTCCGAGGGACCGGAGCACCGCGGCACCGATTCCCGACCCGCAGCAGGCGTCGATCGCGCGGGTCCCCTCTCGCGCGCCCCAGTGCTCGGCCACGAGATCCCTGGCCTTCGCGAATCGGTCCGGCGGCAGGTCGTTGGTCGCGGGCAGGACCTCGGCACGGATCCGCTCCGCGTAATAGGCGCGGACCGCCCGCGCCCAGACCTCGCGCGGCTCCTGGTAGATCTCGCCGCCGGTCTCCTCGAACCGTTCGAGCCAGATCACGGACGGCGTCCGGTAGAGGAAGGTCGCCGCGTGCCAGGCGTCGTCGTCGCGGAGCGCGATCGCGATCGGGTCGTCGTCCTCGTCCACGAGGAGGCGCCCGTCCGTCGCCTCGAGCTCCGGCGCGACCGAGGAGTAGAGTTCGTCGGTCAGTTCTGCAAAGCTCGGCTCGACGAACCGGAGCTCCGGCACCTCGATCAGTTCTGCGGCCGTCACCATCGCTGTATCACGTCGCCCTGAGTATGCGCAGGCCCCCGGGGGCCCGCATGGTTCCGTCCACGAGCGCCCGCTCGTGCACGTCGATCGTTCGCCCGTCCAGGTCGCCGAGGACCCGTGCCCCCGACCCGACCTCGATCGTCCCGCCGCACGCGACCGTGCCGTGGACGACACTCTCCGGACCGATCACGACCCGGTCCGCGGCCCGGATCGAGCCGAAGAGGATCGTATTCCTGCCGACCTCGACGACACGGCCCCGGACGTTGCCGTGGAGCCGGCAGTCCGAGCCGATCGCCATCTCGCCCGGCACCTCGAGCCGCTCCATGTCGAAGATCGCGCCCGGCGGGATCACGAGTGGCTCCTCCACGGGCGTCTCGTCGCCGCCGAGCACCTCGGTCATGAACCGGTCGACCTCGTCCTCGTGCTCGAAACGGAGCATGGCCATCAGGTAGAGCATGAGGTAGACGATCACCGGGAGCGGGTTGCGGATCTGGATCCAGCCCCGGGCCTCGAACCCCTGCTCGATCTTCACGTTGTCGCCGATGTCGAGGTCGCCCGCGACCGAGAGCCGGCCCGCGATCCGGACGCCCTCGCCGAGGTAGGCGTCCTCCTCGGTCCGGACGTCGCCGGCGACCTCGGTCCAGTTGCCGATCCGGACGTCGCCCGTGGCCGTCACGGCCCCGTTGACCCGGCAGAACTCGGCCACCACGACCTCGGCGCCGGAGAGGCCGTAGTCGATCCGGCAGCGGTCCCCGATCAGGATCGCGCGGTCCGTCATCAGCACGTGCTCCTGGAGCTCGGTTCCGTCGGGGATCGTGCACCGATCGAGGAGTGCGGGCGCGGTCTCGTCCATTATCGCATGCCGTACACTGTTTCAGGCCCCGTATTTATGAGACTTGCCGATCAGGTCGAGCAGGGTCGGCAGGAGGTCGCGGCCGCGGATGCGGTGGAGACCGCCCTCGGCGCAGCGGAACTCGTCGTACTTCGTCACACGGTCGGGCCGGACCCCTTCGCCGCGGACCAGCACCGGGACCGGGTCGGCCGAGTGGTCCATGACCGTGCACGGCGTCGAGTGGTCGCCGCAGACGGCGATCACAGTTTCCTGCAGGTCGAGGAACGGGGCGAGCGCTCCGTCGATCCGCTCGATGAAGTCGCGCTTCTGTTCGGCCTTGCCGTCGTGGCCGGACTCGTCCGCGCCCTTGATGTTCAGGAGCACGAACCCGTGGGTCTCGAGCGCGTCCACGACGGCCCGGACCTTCCCGTCCAGGTTCGTGTCGACCGAGCCGGTCGCGCCCTCGACATGGATCGTCTCGAGCCCGACGACCTTCCCGATCCCGGTGATCAGGGTCGCGGCCGCGACCACGGCGCCGGAGAGGCCGTACCGCTCGCCGAACGGTTCGAAGTGGCCCATCCGGCCGGCGCCGCGGAGCAGCACCTCGTTCGCCGGCGGCAACCCTTGAGCGAGCCGCTCGCGGTTGAGCGGGTGGTTGAAGAGGATCGGCCGGGCCTGCCGGACGAACTCGTTCAGGACCGCCGCGGTCTTCACGTCCTCGGGCCGGACCGTCGTCGGTTCGAACCGCGTGGGCGCGACGCCCTCGTGCTTCGGGTCGTTCGAGCCGACCCCGTCGCCGAGCCCCGTGCCCTCGAGCGCGAGCGCGGCGCGGTGGCCGGCCCCAGAGACGAAGCGGAAGGAGACGCCGAAGGGCAGGAGATCGACACCGTCCTCGATCGCCTTCGAGAGCGGCTCCGTCCCGTGGATCCGGCCGGCGCGGCGGTCCGTGACGAGCCCGTCGGGGCCGAGGGTCGCGAAGTTCGCCCGGAAGCCGATCATGCCCGGGCGCATCCGGATCCCCGAGCCCTCGGCCTCGAGCGGCCCGCGGCCCGTGTAATACTCTTCCGGCGGGTACCCGAGCAGGGCCAGGTGCGAGGTGTCCGAGCCGGGCCGGATCCCCGGAGCGATCGTATCCATGATCCCGGTCGCGCCCTCGCGGGCCATGCGGTCGAGCACGGGCGTCCGCGCGGCCGAGAGCGGGGTCGCCCCGCCGAGGGCCGGGTGCGGCCGGTCGCCGATCCCGTCGAGGACGATCAGCAGAATCCTCTGGGCGGTCATCGGGTATGCGTGCGCGTTCGTGCGCCATAGATGTGCCGGCCGCCATCTTTATCCGGCCCCGTGCCCACGGATTCTCACGTGATCCTCGTCGTCTCGGACCTTCACGCCGGCCACCCGGATGCGGATGTTCCGGCGTTCCTCGAGTTCCTCGCGGCCTGCGAGTCGATCGACGGCGGCACGCTCGTCCTGCTCGGCGACATCTTCGACCTCTGGCGCCGCCGCAACGGGCCGCTCCTGGTCGAGCACGGCGGGCTCCTGGACCGGCTGGCCCGCCTCCGCGGCATGGACGTCCGGTACCTGGTCGGGAACCACGACTACGCCCTCCTCGCGATCGCGGCGCGGTCCGCGGGGCGAGGGCCGTTTCCGATCGCAAGGCAGCTCCTCCTCGACGAGGGTGGCCGCACCACGCTCTTCATGCACGGGTACGAACTCGAAGTCTACGGCTCGCTCGAGCCCGTCTCGGTCGAGGCCTACGAGGCGTTCTCGGCCCGGATGTGCGCGGTCGGCGACCTCGGCGGGGCCGTGACGGGCCGCATCTACGACCTCTACGCACGCGGCCTCGACCTGGCCGGACGGCGCGAGGCCCTCCAGCGCCCCGCGCACGAGCGCCAGACCCTCGACGCGGCCGAGACCCTCGCCCGTTCGCCGGCCAGCCGGCTGCTGCTCGGCATCGGTGCCGGCGACCGGCTCGTGTACGGCCACACGCACCGCGCCTCGGTCAGCGACGACGGCCTGACGGCCAACCCCGGCGCCTGGGTCGCGGACGGAGGCGAGAGCCGTACCTACCTCCGGATTGAAGACGACCGCGTGACCCTGCGCCGTTTCGGCCGGGATCCGTTTCCGTAAAAGAGGGGATGTTCAGGCTGCGACCGCGGGGGCGCGGCCGAGCAGCTTGGACTTGATCACTTCGATCCGCCGGACCGGGAAGACGGCACGCGCATCGGCCATCAGGTCCTTCGCGAGCCCGCCCGTGACCATGGACTCGACCACGGTCTTCCAGTCGTTCTCGGCGATGAAGGCCCCGACCCGCGCGAAGATCCGCTTCCGGATCTCGTGGATGTGCGACGAGTCGGCGGCCATCAGCGTGTAGCAGGTCACGGTCATGTGAACCCGGACGCCATCCTTGGTCGTGCCGACCACGTGCGCGTCGATCCGGCTCGAGCGCCGCTTCACGAGCGAGCGGAGGTAGTCCTTGGTCAGCTCGTGGCCGACGAACTCCGTGTAGGCCGCGTCGCCCGCGACCCGGTCGATCCGGAACTTCATCTTGACGTGCTGCTTGCCGTAGTCGTTGTTGATCTCGCCGAGGGTCGCGTTCATCACGCGCCCGATCATGTTCTCGGTGTCGGCCGAGATGGTTTCGCCGATGACGGCCGCATTGAAGGTCTCGGGGGCGTGGACCTTGTACCAGGTCTTCGCCTTCCACCCCTCAACGCGCCGTCCGGCCTGCTTCTTTCTTGCCATTCATTCACCTGTGGTTATACGAATCTGAAGATCTCATGTGCATCGCCGAACCGCCGGCGGATCCCCGCCGGCCAGTCGTCGAGGTCGAAGCCCTTCTGTGCGAGGAACGCGGCGGTCCAGCGCTCGAGCCCGATCCCGGAGCAGCCCGACCAGAGGTCGCCGCCCGACTGGACTTTCACGTTGAACCCGCGCGGGTACTTGTCGCCGTTGACCGAGACGTTCTGGAACTCGAGCCAGGAGTCCGAGTAGGGGAGATAGGCCTCGTAGTCGGTCGTCCCGATCCGCTCCGAGGCGCCCTCGCCGCCGAGCATGCCCTCCTGGGCCATGAACCAGGGCGTGACCCTGGCGCTGCGCCACTCGAGCTCGAGCACCTCGTCGAAGAGGCGCCGGTACCGCTCGTGAAGCAGGTCGGCCGTCTCGACCGTCTGCTCGGGCGTCCCGAGCCAGAGGAGCTCGATCCGATGGAACTCGTCCACGCGCTCGATCCCGTGGATGCCACCGGACTCGTACCGGTGGGAGGTCCCCGAGCGGTCGAAGACGCGGGCCGGCAGGCTGTCGTTCGTGAGGGTCGCCCCCCCCAGGAACGGCCAGAACGACGGGCACTGCGCATAGCAGAGCCCGCCGATCGGCCCGTCTATCTTCTCGCGAATCATGTCGACCGGGACCTCGCCCGTGACCTTGAAGTGGTCCGCGACGTCCTCCCAGTAGGCGGGGTCGCGGGTCTTCGGGACCGAGACGTAGTAGATCTCGGGGTAGACGCCCTTCGCGTGCCCCGACTTGACCCAGACCTCCCAGGGCACGAGCTTGGGGAAGATCATCTCCGCAAAGCCGAGCGGCCCGACGATCTCCTCGAGCACGAGCGCCTCGAAGGCCCGGAAGAGCCGGGTCGACTGGGGGCCGTGGATCCACTGGCCCCGCGAGAGGGCGTGCTTGATCCAGCCGCGCCGGATCATCTCCTGTGTCGGGTCCTCGCGGAACCGGAACCCGCGCTTGGGGGACTCGTACAGGAGCTCCCAGTGCTCGCCCTTGCCGCCGTACACGGCCGCCTCGGTCTTCTCCTCGACGAGCCGGATCAGCCGGTCGGGGATCCGGTTCTCGAGGTCGGCGGCCGTGACCGCGAGCTCGAGCACGATCCGGTCCGGCTCGACCTCGGCCGAGCGGACGAACGGGAGCGACGCGAGCAGGAGCCCCTCGGGCACCTCGCCCCGGAGCTCGACCCTGAAATGGACGACCACGATCTCGCGAAGGCCGATCCGGTGCCGGCCGAACAGGCCGGCGATCTGCTTTCTGAACCGGAAGAGCGCATCGTGGGCCCGGGTGTACCCGCCGCTCTCGAACGTGACCGTGAGGACCGGCCCCGCGATCGCGTAGCCCGTGATCAGGCCGATCTCGTCGGTCGGGGCGTCCTTCGGAACACCCTTTCTGAAGATGACCGTGTTCGCCTCCTCGACGGCCCGGTCGAGCTCGGGCCGGAGCTCGTCGGGGATCTCCCGCGAGAAGATCAGGTCGGCCGTCAGGCCGAATCGTGGCTGCATTGCTCCTCCGCAATCTGACAGTTCATCAGGTAGTCGTCCATCGTCGCGATGATCGAGCCGCACTCCCGTGCCGCGAGCCGGGCGACGACCGCCCCGCCCTCGACCGAGGTCGAGCAGAGCAGGTGGTCGTCGGGGCCGAGCGCGGCGGCCACGCAGGCCGGGTGCACGTGACGGGTCGTGATCACGCCCTCGCACCTCATGGGCCGACCGCCTCCGCGAACGCGGCCGCGACCGCCGGGAATGCGTCGGCCGGCACGACCGCGCCGGCCCTGCGGGCGTGCCCGCCGCCGCTGCCGCCGACCTCGCCGGCGAGCTGCCGGAGCAGCGGGCCGAGGGGGACCGTGCCGTCGCCGCGGGCCGAGAGCCGGACGCCGCCGTCCGTCCCGGCCGCGACCAGGACCGGCCGGCCGAGCGGCCCGGCGAGCGCGGACGCGACGTCGCTCGCGAGCCGCGGGTCCTCGATCCGGAAGGCGATTGCAGCCTCCTCGACCGGGACAGCGGCCGCGATGGCCCCGATCACCAGGCGCCGGTGCTCCGCCGCGACCGCACGGGCCTCGGCGGCCGCGCCGGGGGCGCGGAGACAGACCGACGCGGCGAGCCCGCCTCGGCCGGCCTTGCCGCAGGCGTCGACCACGGCCGCAAGTGTCCGGGCATCACCCACGGCTTCGCGCGGCGTGAGCACCCGGTCTCCCCAGAGCGACTCGAGCGCGCCCGGCGCCGCCTCCCGGGCCGTGTCGAGCACGACGAGCGAGAGGAGGAGGTCGAGGGCCGGGCCCTCCTCGCCGAGCGAGGCGCGGAGGAGCTCGCGGACCCGGCCCGCATCCCCGGAGATTCCCGGGAGGTACGGGTCGATCGCGAGCTCGAGCTTCTCGGCGATGGAGTCGCCCGGGAGTGCGAGGCCGCGTTCGACTTCGAGCACGCCATTCGCGATCCCCTCGTTCAGGAGCTCCGCGTTCTCGGCCTCGAAAGCCTGGCCGTCGCCGATCACGCCGGCCGCCGCGAGCCCCGCGAGGTCGCGGCAGTCCGCGAGCCGGTTCGCGACCATGTACGCGAGCGCGGACGTCGCGAGGACGCGTTCGCCGTCGAGCCCGTCGAGGTGGGGGTTCAGCACGGGGCCCTCCCCCATCGCGGCCGGCGCGTGGTGGTCGATGACCGCCACGTGGGCCGGCAGGTCGTCGATGCCGGCGCCGAGGTCGCAGAGCAGGGTCGGCACCCCGGGCTCGAGGACCGGCATCCGGTCCGCCACCCGGAGGCGGAAGCCGAGGCCCCGCCTCCAGAGCGCGTGACAGACGAGCGAGGCCGCCGTGATCCCGTCCGCATCGTGGTGGCCCCAGACCTCCACGTAGGGCTGCTCCCCGAGGAAGCGGGCCATGCGTTCGGCGACGGCATCGATCGTCATTGTGATTACCGCGAGAGCAGGATCTCGGCCGTCTCGGGCTTGTAGACCCAGCCGGCGGCCAGCCGCTTCGTCCCGACGTAATACTTGACGAGGCGGCGGACCTTGGCCTCGGTCAGGTTGAGCTGCCGCTTGTTGTGGACATCGTTTTTGTTCTCAGCGAGATGCTTTCGCATCCCGAGGGCCTTCACGATCAGGTTCCGCAGGTCTTCGGGGATCTCGGTCCCGAGGCCGTTCGCCTCGAGGATCTCGACGACCCGTCGTCCCGTCGCGAGTTTCACGTCGGGGACCGCGTACTGATCGCGGAGGATGGTTCCGATCTCGGCGCTCGACTTCTCCTTCCTGTTGAGGTCGATGACGAGCTGCTCGATCTCGGCCGCGTCGGTCGTTGACCACGCGGGCGGGTCGTCCCGGTGGGGCCGGACCGATCCCGACTTGCCTCTCCGTCTCGCATGCATTCTTGCCATAGTTCTACTCCGATACCGATTTGTCCCGAGAAGAGCAGCGATGAGACGCACGCTCCGTAATCCCAGAGCCCCTGAGGGCCGCACCGCGGGGGCGGCGCGTCGGACTTACCGGTGCTTCGTACACACGTCAGCGACGGTGCCGGTTTATATAATCTCCCGGGCGGTTCTTAAGGCTGCCGACCATGGCCGAAAGATTATTATTCCGGCGGCCTCCCGCTCAGTATGGTACACTTTCGCACGGTTTCTCTCGCGGCCCTGCTGCTCGCGCTCGTCATGGCGAGCGCCGGGTGCACGTCCTCCTCGAACCAGGGAGGCGGGACCACCGGCTATGGCCCCCTGCAGACCTACTCGGACCAGGATCACCTCTTCTCGGTGCAGAAACCCCCGACCTGGACCGTCACGGTCGGGGACGATGTTCAGGTGAAGGCGCCCGCCGACGGGGCCCGGGTCGTCTTCCGCCCGCTCTTTCTCAGCGGGTCGTACCGGGACGCTTCGGCTTCGGCGATCGCCAACTACCTCGTGGGCCGTGACGCACAGAAGGTCTCGGGCTTCGCCATCACGTCGGTGCGCGAGACGACGGACGGCTCGATGCTCGAGCTCGTGGCGTCCTACGACCGCTCGGGCACCCCGATGACCGGGGTCTACACGATCTTCGTGGACTCGCCGTACGCGATGTTCACCGGGTACGAAACGTCGCGCGCGACGTTCTCGAACAACGAACCCCTGCTGCGATCGATCGCGGGGAGTTTCGATATACTCCAGCCCGCCTCCTCCGGGGGGGCGACGTCCGCCACGATCGGGAGCAGCCTCGGCCCCCTGAGCGAACGGCAGCTGGACGGGGGAGTGACGATGAAGATCCCCGCCGGATGGAGCCCGCAGGTCTTCCCGCTCTGCAGCGGCCTGATCGCGGCCGATCCCCGGAACACCCGCGGCGTGGTCTTCCTCAACGGCCTTCACAAGAACCCGGGGGCGACCCTGCCGCCGGGGGTGAGCCCCGAGGACTACCTGACGACCTACCTCCAGCAGGACTTCTCGACGATCTCGGGCGTGCGCATTCTCTCGTACGAGGACACGGACCTCTCGGCGTTGAATACGGGCTCGGTCACCGCCAAGGCGATGCGGGTATCCTTCTCCAACAGCGGCACGCCGACGACGGGGTCGTTCATGGTCGGCACCTCGCAGGCCGGCGGCGGATACTTCACGGCGGTCGAGTACCTCTGGGGAGTCTACGCTCCGACGTCCGCCTGGGAAGCTGACGCCCCGATCCTCCTGGAGTCCTTCTTCTCGATCGACTATAGCCAGGCGACGATCGCCGGATGCAAGAACGTCCTGGCCGCCTCCTGGGGCGGCGGCTCCCGCTCGGGCGGGTCGGGCGGCAGTTCGGGGAGCGATGCGCGCGAGCAGCAGCTCAAGGACTGGTACGCGAAGCAGGAGAACGAGGACATTTTCATGGAGAAGTTCACGGACTACACCCTCAACCGCGACCGGGTCTACAACCCCGAGACGGACCAGGTCTACACCGTGGACCAGAACTTCTACCAGTATTACGACACGCACCGGGAGCAGTACAAGCAGCAGAACATGGAGCAGCTGACCGACACCCAGTTCCGGAGCCACGTCGCGCTCGACGGAAATCTCCACATCGAACCGAACACGTGAGAAGAGACGGCCGTGCACCACGCATTCAGGGGCGCGGCGTGCGGTGCGTGCAAGCGGCGTCGGGCGATCAGAGGTCCTTCGGCGGCCGGTGCCGCCCCCGTCTCCGCCGCTTACCCATCGAGAGGATGTCGACGCCGTAGAGCCCTTCCTTGCCCAGGCCGATCACCATCTCGTCCGACTTCGAGAGCCGCTCGATGTTGATCTCGTACGACCCGGGCCCGGTGATCCGGATGGTCTCGATCGAGTCGTGAAGCGGGCGGGCGGGCTCCTCCGGAGCCTCGGGGATCTCGTGCACGTCCTCGGGCGGGGCCCCCTCCACGAGCGCCTCGAGCGGCGTCTCCTCGAGCACGTCGCGGTGCCGCTCCTCCGCCCGGACGTAGAGGAAGCGCTTGCCGCCGCAGCTCGGGCATCCGTGGAGGACGTCCTGCGAGCCGTCCTCGAACTCGCGCCCGCAGGTCGTGCACTTGTGCGGCATGGTTACCGGGATGAGACCCAGGCGCTGATAAGGTCTCGCTCCTTGCGAAGCATCTTGAGCTGATTCGCGGGGCCGATCACGGTCAGCCGGGAGGTCGGCTCGCGGCTCCCGAAGAGGCGGGCGAAGAAGCCGCCGCTCGTCGAGCGGGCGGGGTAGGTCTCCATCTCGATCCCCGAGAAGCCGTCGGGGTTGATCTCCATCATGGTCATCTCGATCAGCTTGCTCGACTCCTCGGGCGAGAGCCCCTTCTCCAGGACCACGATGTTGCCGGCTATCACCTCGTCGAGGATCAGCCGGATCTTCTCCATCGAGGTGAGGCGCTCGAGCCGCTCTTCGGAGATCAGGTCCAGTTGTACTCCCTGAATCATCGCCGGATCACCCGAAGAACTCGATCATCTTCTCGTAGAGCTCGTCCACATTCGTCCCCTCGAGGCCGGAGATGGAGATGACGGGATGCTGCGGGAACGCGGACTTGATCCGGCCCGGCGAGGCGTCGGGAAGGTCGATCTTGTTCGCGACGATCACCACGGGCAGATTCCGCGACTCGATGATCCCGACCATCATGATATTGACCTGGGCGAACGGGTCGAGGGTCGCGTCGAGCATGTAGATCACACCGTCGATATCCTCGCGGAGCCAGTGCATGGCCTCGGCCACCCCCTCGGTCGCCTCCCGCGCACGCTTGACCGCGTCCTCCTTCTCGATCCCGTATTCGGTGAACTCGTGGTAGTCGATCTTGGTCGTGACCCCGGGCGTGTCGACGATGTCGATCACGATCGAATCCCCGTGCGCGTTCGAGATGGTCACGTCCTCTTTTCGCCGGGCGCGCCGGGTCTCGTGGGGGATCTCCGAGACCGGGCCGAGCGCATCCCCGGTCCAGTCGCGGACGATCCTGTTCGCGAGCGTGGTCTTGCCCGCGTTCGGCGGACCGTAGATGCCGATTCGCGACCGTCCCTTCTTGAAGAAGGCCCGCAAAAACCGTGAGAACCGTTTCCGTACCTTTGTCAGGATATTATCCATGCAGCACACCGATCGATGATGGTAGAAATGTTATGGCTCATGGATAATGAGCCCTTTGATAGCCCGCGCCGGCCATGCCCGACCTGGAGAACCCTTTTATCCGAAGGGGGCCTATTCAGTCTCGTCGGGCCGGAGAACGGCCCGAATTCCCGAAAAGACCGCGCAGAATCGATCTCGGAAAACTTTAATGAACTATAATGACAGATACGCCAGAACAGGGGGGAAGCACCCGATGAACTCGTCCGACGCCATGCACCTGGAGACCAGGGTACAGCTCAAAGAGATGATGCGCCACAACCCGACGACCATCGATTTCAACGCCACGGTCGCCGATGCAGCCCGGGCCATGTGCCGCGCCGACGTCGGCAGCGTCATCGTGCTCGAGAACAGCCTGCCGATCGGCATCGCGACCGAACAGGACATCAACTGCAAGGTCGTGGCCCACGATCGCCGGCCCGGCGAAGTGCCGGTCGGCGATATCATGTCCACTCCCCTGATCACGATCGGCGCCGAGAAGTCGGTCTCGGAGGCGGCCTACATGATGGTCCGCCACGGAGTCCGCCGCCTCCCCGTGGTCGACGAGAATCATCAGGTGATCGGGATCGTGACCGTGCGGGATCTCCTGACTGTTGCGAACGAGATCAACGAGATCATGAACGATCTGATCACGATCAACCGGGTCGACGACGGGTACGAGAGCGGAGTCTGCGATCGGTGCGGGCTGATCTCCTCGGATCTCATCCGGACCGACGGTCAGCACCTCTGCTCCAACTGCCGCGCCGAGGAGCATCTCTGATGAAGTCGGCAGCCGACCTCCTCTGCGAGGTTCCGCTGCTCTCCTCCGACGACCGGGCGACCCGGGCCCGATCGGTCCTCCGCGACGACCACTTCCGCGAGGCGCTCGTCGTGGACGGACGCGGCGCGCTCGCCGGGTACATCGATATCTCGGACATCCTCCGGGTCGGCGCGACCCGATCGAACGTGACCGTGGACGGGTTCGTACGTGAGGCCCCGTCTGTGGGGCCCGACGCGAGCCTGGAGCGGGTTGGCGCGCTGCTGCGCGAGTACCGGACCGACTCGGTCGCGGTCGCCGGGCCGGACGGGCGCGTGCTCGGCGGGATCCTTCTCGCCGAGGTCTTTCCGATCCTGCTCTCCCGCCACGAGCCCCGGGGCCTGGTCTCGGAACTGATGTCGACCCGCGTCGTGACGGTCGAGGCGGACGACCCCGTCTCGCGGGTCCAGGCCCTGGTGCAGGAGAGCGGGTTCTCGGCCTTTCCCGTCCTCAAGCGACGGCAGCTCGTGGGCATGATCTCGCGACGGGACCTGCTCGCCTCGGGCCGGACCCGCCAGGGGACGGACGGGAAGCTCGCGGTCGAGGCCGTCATGACCACGCCCGCGATCGCGACCGCGCCGGACGCGGCCGTCCGCGATGCGGCCGCCCTGATCTGCCGGCACGATATCAGCCGACTTCCGGTCGTCGAGAACGGCCGCGTCGTCGGGATCATGGATCGTCACGACGTGCTGCGGGCGCTCGCGCTCGCCGTCGACTGAAGGTGACACATGCAGGGGAACGGATTCAACCACAAGGCATCGGACCGGCTCCTCAAGATGCCGGGCAAGCTCGACCGCGGTTCGGTCGAGTTCGACTCTCGCGTGGCCCCGCACACGGGCGATATCATGGCGATCGCGACCACGAGGGTCGTCTCTGTCCCGCCGACGATGGCGATCATCGGAGCGGCCCGGACCATGACCGCCTGCGGGTTCCGACGATTGCCGGTGACGGACCCCGGCACGCACCGCATGCGCGGGATCATGACCGCGTCCGACATCATCAACCTGCTCGGCGGCGGCGATAAGCAGACCCTGGTCACGGTCAAGCACGGGGGCAATCTGCTCGCGGCCGTGAACGAGTCGGTCCGCGAGATCATGAGCGCCCACTACCTCTCGCTCAGGACCACGGAGACGATCGCCGACGCGCTCGCCCTGATCCTGGAGAAGAAGATCGGGGGGCTGCCGATCGTCGACGCCGACGAGACGCTCCGCGGGATCGTGACCGAGCGAGACGTGCTGCGCCTGCTCGGAAACGGGGCGAGCACGCTCGCGGTCGAGAACGTGATGTCGACCGCGCTGCGGGTGACCGCCCCCGACGCGACGATCGGGGCCGCGACGCACGAGATGGGGCGATGCCGGTTCCGGCGCCTGCCCGTGGTCTCTGAGGACGTTCTCTTCGGGATCATCACGTCGACCGACATCGCCCGATACATGGGGACCGGCGAGGTCTTCGACCGGCTCGTGACCGGGAACGTGGCGGAGGTGATGGACCTGCCCGTGCGGACCCTGATGAGGGGAGAGCTGATCACGACCACGCCCGAGGTCCCGATCACCGCGGCGGCGCGGGTCATGCTCGAGCGCGGAATCGGGGCCCTCCCCGTGATCGAGGACTCGCGCCTGATCGGCCTCGTCACCGAGTTCGACCTCGTCCGGGCGTTCGCGGAGGCGAGCTGCTGATGCTGGCGTCCGACGTGATGTCCGCGCCGGTGCACGTGGTCGGGCCGAACGACTCGGCCGCCCACGCCCGGAATCAGATGATCCGGTTCCGGTGCTCCCGCCTGCCGGTCGTGGACGGCGACAGCCTCGCCGGGATCATCACCAAGAAGGACCTCGGGTATCGGCTCCGCCAGGCAGAGCCGACCTGGCGGCGCCGGCCGATCGACCGGGTGCCGGCGAGCCTGCTCATGACCCCCGACCCGGTCAGCGTCGCGGCCCACGCCGCGATCCGGACCGTTGCCGCGGCCATGATCGAGTACGGGATCAGCGGGCTGCCCGTGGTCGAGGACTGCACCCTCGTCGGGATCGTGACCAAGACGGATCTGCTCGGCTCGGTCTCGGCCGAGCGGCTCGCGGCGACGGTCGGCGATCTGATGGGTGACGCCGTGACCATCTCCCGCTACCACTCGCTCGACCACGTGATCGATCTGGCGAGCGAGCGCGACGACAAGCTCGTGGTGGTCAACAACGATGGGACGCTCGCGGGTATCATCACCGAGTCGAACCTCGCCTTTTATGAGTACGTCGGCCGCGTGCCCGGCGAACCCGACCGCGACGTGACCATGCTCCGGCGCGATGACGAGGGACAGAAGACGCTCCGGTATGTACGCGACGTCTCGGCCATCGCAGAGGACCTGATGAGCCGGCCGGTCGAGACCACGCCGCCCGGCGCTCCGATCGCCGAGGCGGTCCGGAGAATGCGAGAGAAAGGGATCAACAGCCTCGTCGTCGTCGAGGACGGCGACATCAAAGGCATTATCACGCGGGATGATATAATTAAGGGGGTTGCCACATGAAACAGACCTTATTTATTAAAGTTTCCTGGTAATTCAGAACATTCACCGACAGTCAAGGTAGGATGAAATAAGAGGAGAAAGAGTCATGGTTAACCAGACTGTTTTTATTAAGGACATCATGTCCAGGCCTGTAACGATCGCGAAATCGGCGGTGATCACCGAGGCGCTCGACCGGATGCTCGACCAGGAGATCGACCCCCTGGTCGTGACCAACAACGGCGCGGTGATCGGGACGGTCTCGCGCCGGGCGATCGCGGAGGCGATCGGATCGAAGCGGAGTGCGAACGTCTCGCCGAACCAGATCCACGTCGCGAACGTGGTCGAGGAGGAGTTCACCTCGGCCTACGGGGACGAGAACCTCGACGTCGTGATCCCGCTGCTGCAGACGTACAAGCTCGTGGTCGTGCTCGACGGCGAGCACCGGCCGATCGGCCAGGTGACCCGGGGCGACCTGCTCAAGGTGATGCGGCCCACGGGATCGGTCGATCAGGTGATGGAGAAGGTCGCGGTCGTCTCGCCCGACGAGCGCGTGGTCCACCTCCGGCGGCGCATGCTCGACGACGGCGCGAACCGCTACGTGGTCGCAAACGGGGCCGAGCTGCTCGGCATGGTGACCGAGACCGACGTGGCGCGCTCGATGGCCGCGTTCCGCGAGGACGTGGCCGATCGGTTCCAGGACCACCGGATCCGCAACCTGATCGTCAGCGACATCATGTCCACGCCGCTGATCTCGGTTCCGCCCGAGACGCGGGCCGCCGACCTGATCGAGACCATGCTCCAGCGCAAGATCAGCGCCGTTCCGGTCGTGGACAACGGACACGTCCTCGGTGCGGTCTCGCGGCAGAGCCTGGTCCAGGCTCTCTGACCTCTTTTCGGATCGCGCTCTGTTCGTGAGCCTGCGCGCTCTTCCGCCACCGTACGGAGAGCGCCGCCGCCCGTTATTGCGAGATCACCGGACCTCGATCCGGGGTCGCCATCCGGCATTCCTTTCGAGCAAGCCCGGGGTGAGAATCGAACTCACATACTCCAATCTGCAGTCGGACGCATCGCCACTCTGCCACCCGGGCACGGGTGTGTTCACGATCGTGAAACTCCACAACGATCTACACCCTGCCGACGAATAAATAACGACATGCCGGTAATAATTGCCGCAATCGGGACCGAGACGCGGCAGGGGCGGCGCCAATGGGGCGCCGAGGATCCTTCTTCGCGCTAGGCGTCGGGGAACGGCGGCGCGCCGGCCACGCGCTCGGGATGCGTGTAGATGTTCATCCGGCCGGCCCGGACGAACCCGACGATCGCCAGCCCTCCCTTCGCCGCGAGCTCGACCGCGAGCGAGGTCGTCGCCCCACGCGAGACGATCAGCGGGATCCGGGCGCGCAGGCATTTCCTGGCCATCTCCGACGAGATCCGGCCAGTGCAGACGACGAAGCAGCCGTCGGTCGTGACCCCGTTCAGAGCCGCGAACCCGATCACGCGGTCGAGCGCGTTGTGCCGGCCGATGTCCTCGACGAAGGTGACCACACCGCCGTCGGCGCGGACGAGGCCCACGCCGTGGACACCGCCCGTGAGCCGGTGCAGCGGAGAGTTCAGAAGGTCTTTGACCGACGCGACGATCGTCTCCGGCGCGACCGCGAGGTCCGACGAGATCTTCGGGAGGCGGCGGGTGTCGAGGAACGAGGTCGTCCCCCCGCAGCCCGAGAGGACGCTCTTCTTCGAGAAGAGGAGCTTCTGCGGATTCTTCGTGATCACCTCGACCGAACTCTCGCGCTCGGCGAGCGCCTCGATCTCGTCGAGCGACTTGATCAGTCCCTCGGTCAGGAGAAAGCCGACCGCGAGCTCTTTGAGCATGGTCGGGCTCGTCATCATCGTCGCGGCCGTGCGGCCGTTCACGATCACGGAGACCGGGACCTCGTCGACGACCGGGTGGAGCACGGGCGCGTAATTCCCGTCCTCATACTTGATGCAGGGCAGTTCGTGATACATGGTCATCCCTGGCGGACCAGCTCGCCGACCGTGGCCGTGAGCAGGTCCACCTCCTCCTCGGTGTTGTAGAGGTACAGGCTCGCCCGGACCGCCCCCTCGGGGCAGCCGCAGTGCTCCATCAGCGGCTGGCAGCAGTGGTGGCCGGATCGAACGAGGACCTGGACGGCCTCGTCCAGGACATGCGCCACGTCGTGCGGGTGGTAGCCGTCCACGTCGAATGAGACCACACCGATCCGGGGGGTTCCGCCGTCCGGCCCGAGCACCCGAACGCCGTCGCAGGCGGCAAGGCCGGCGAGGAGTCGAGCGGTCAGCCGCTCCTCGTGCGCCCGGATCGCGTCCATGCCGACCGCCTCGAGGTACTCGACGGCCCGGGCGAGCCCGAGGAGGCCCGAGACGTTCGGGGTTCCGGCCTCGTACCGTCCGGCGCCGGGCGCCGCCCGCACCTCTTCGTCCGAGACCGCCTCGACCATCCCTCCGCCGAGGAGCAGGGGCTCGATCACGGGCTCCTTCATCCAGAGCATCCCGGTCGCCATCGGCCCAAGCATCTTGTGCCCGGCGAACGCGAGGAAGTCGCAGCCCAGATCCGCGGCGTCGACGGGTCGGTGCGGCACGGACTGGGCGCCGTCCACGAGAATCCGGGCGCCGTGGTCGTGGGCGAGCCGTCCGATCGCCTTCACGGGCGCGATCGAGCCGAGCACGTTCGAGGCGTGCGTGACCGCGACGAGCCGGGTGCGGTCGTCGACCGCCTCCTCGAACGCCTCGAGAGGTACGGTGCCGTCGGGGAGCGGATCGAGCAGGGTCACCTCCACGCCGCACGTGCGAAGCCGGAGCCAGGGGAGGAGGTTCGAGTGGTGCTCGGCCCGGGTGGTCACGACCCGATCGCCGCGCTCCCAGGGGAGGCCGGCGGCGACCATGTTGATCGCCTCGGTCGTATTCTTCGTCGCAACGAGCAGCCCGTCCTCGCCGTGGACGAATCGCGCCACCGTCCGGTGGGCCTCCTCGTATCGGAGGGTGGCCATGCGGGCGAGTCGGTGCACACCGCGCCCGACGTTCGCCCGGTACTGGAGGTCGAACTCGCGGACGAGATCGGCGACCTGGACCGGCGTCAGGCTGACCGAGGCGCTGTCCAGGTAATGGAGATGAGAGAGAAGGGGAAAATCGCTCCGACAGCCATCAATCGCCATAGAGATCTCCGTATGGTCGTCGGGAAGAGATTAAGGGTTGCGCATGTCGGGGCCCCGTGCGTGGCGTCCTGTCTCGCGCTTCCCGCAGCGATCCGTACCGAGTCGGACGCCGATCGTGCTCGGGCCGAAAGGGATGCGGTCGTCCCCCCGCACGCGGAGCCGTGCCGGAGGACATCCCTGCTGCGGATCGACGCAGACAAGGTCGCGCGCTCTGCGCATGCAGCCGCCACAAGCTGGAAAAGCTCCGCGGAGGTGCCAAAGGGACCCGTCCGGCCGCGAACAATTCCATAATCCTAAATACTTATTCGATCAAGATTTAATCGAAACGGTGGGAAGGGACCGGGACCGGCGGCACGAGTCGCACGCATGGTATGGTGGATCTGCCAGCGTCCCGGTACGCACCGGTGAATTCGATGAAGGAACGTGATCAGGGAATGGACCGGCGGGTCAGGGAGTTCGTCTCGCTCTCGCCGGACGGACGGATCTGGGGAGAGATCATCACCGAGCCGCTGCTGACGGTCGCACAGGTCGCAGCGACCCTGCAGATCAGGGAGAAACTCGTCCGGAACCACATCAAGGAGAAGCGCCTGAAGGCCGTCAAGATCGGCAAGTACTGGCGGATCAAGCCCGAGGACCTGCACGGCTTCATCGAGGGGAACTCCTCGATCCGGACCGAGGCCCACCCGCACCTCTCCGAGCGGAGCGGGGTTGAGGACGGACTGATCAACACCGGCGCCTGACGCGTCGGCCTTTTTTTTAGAAAAGTATCCGGGCCGGAGGCCCGCGGAACCGTGAAGGGGGAGGCGATGCCCCCCGGTTATTCCGCGTAGGGGACGTCCGGCACGAACTTCGTGCCGTAGTGGATCACGCCCGACTCCCCCTCGGTCCCGATCCGGCGGAAGACGGAGCGGACGCGCATCCCGATCCGCGCCTCGCTCACGTCCTCGACCACGACCTGCACGGTGACGCGCGGTCCCTCGTCGAGCCGGATGATCGCGAGCACGAACGGGGTCTGCTGCTCGAACGCGTCCGACGCCGACCGGATCACGGTGAAGGTCACCACCTCGCCCTTCCCCTGGAACCGGTACGGCTCGATCACGCCGGAGCGTCGACAGTCCGGGCAGAACGAACGCGGCGGGTAGAACCTGCGCTCGCACGAGGTGCACTGCGTACCGATGAGGTTGTAGCGCTGCGGGATCTTGCGCCAGAAGCGCGGGACCGACATCTCAGGCCCTCCCGAAGATATGGACCGCGACCGAAGCCCCGGTGCCGCCGACGTTCTGGGTCATTCCGATCTCGGCGCCGTCGACCTGCCGCCGCCCCGCGTCGCCGCGGAGCTGCTGGACGATCTCGGCCACCTGCTTGATCCCGGTCGCGCCGACAGGGTGGCCGCAGGCCTTGAGCCCGCCCGAGGTGTTGACCGGGATCCGGCCGTTGAGGGCGGTCTCGCCCTCCTCGGTCAGCCGTCCGGCCTCGCCCTTGGCGCAGAACCCGAGGTCCTCGATCGCGCAGATCTCGGCGATCGTGAAGCAGTCGTGCACCTCGACCAGGTCGATCGCGGCGGGCGTGAGCCCGGCCATCTCGTACGCACGGCGCGCGGCCACGACCGTCGCATCGAGGGTCGAGATGTCCCGCCGGTCGTGGAGCGCGATCGTGTCCGAGGCCTGCGCCGTCGCGAGGACCTTGATCGGCGCGTCCGTGAACTCCCGCGCGCGCTCGAGCGGCGCGAGGATCACGGCCGCCGCCCCGTCCGTGATAGGCGAGCAGTCGAAGAGCCGGAGCGGGTCCGCGACGAGCGGGGACCGGAGCACCGTATCGACCGTGATCTCGCTGTGGAACTGCGCGATCGGGTTGCGCGCTCCGTTGTAATGGTTCTTGACCGCGACCATGGCCAGCTGCTCCCTCGTCAGGGGGTAGCGGTGCATATAGTCGGTCGCGATCATCGCGTAGAGCCCGGGAAAGGTCGCGCCCACGAACCCCTCCCACTCGCGGTCCGCGGCGGCAGCGAGCGCGTCGACCGAGATCGAGGTCTCGACGTCGGTCATCTTCTCGACCCCGGCCGCCACCACGATCTCCTCGAGCCCCGAGGCGACCGCGATCACGGCCTGGCGGAAGGCGAGCGAGCCCGAGCAGCAGGCCGACTCGACCCGTGTCGAGGGAATGTGGCGCGAGGCCATGCCCGCGTAGTCGGCGATCAGGGCACCGACGTGCTCCTGCTCGACAAAGCGCCCGGCCGACATGTTGCCGACGTAGAGCGCATCGATCCGTTCGCCCGAGAGCTGTGCGTCCTCGAGCGCCAGGGCGCCCGCCTCGAGGAAGAGGTCGCGGAAGGAGGTCTCCCACTTCTCCCCGAAAGTCGTGCATCCGATTCCGATTACGGCGACGTCTCTCATCACTGCATCACGATCTTTCCCTTGTGTCTGGCATAGCGTGCGTAGTCGACATAGATCGGGTTCGACAGCAGCTGGCGAACCGTCGGAGCCCCGCCCCGCCGGAACGTCTCCGCCTCGATCGCGTCGGTCACCTCGATATCGAACGAGTCCGCGCCGGCCCCCGAGCCGAAGGAGGTGACGAAGATCCGGTCGCCCGGCTTCGCCATGTCGAGGGTCGCGGCCAGGCCGATCATCGTCGCCCCCGAATAGGTGTTGCCGAGGGTCGGCACCACGAGCCCGGGCTCGATCTGCTCGGGCGTAAACCCGAGCAGATGCGCGACCCGGCGCGGGAACTTCGCGTTCGGCTGGTGGAAGACGGCGTAGTCGTAGTCCGTCGCGCTCTTGCCGGTCTGCTCGAACATCAGCCGGGCCGCGCCCTGGACGTGCTTGAAGTACCCGGGGTCGCCCGTGAACCGGCCGCCGTGGCTCGGGTAGGTCTGACCCTCGCGCCGCCAGAAGTCGGGCGTGTCCGTCGTGAACGAGACCGTCCGGTGGATCTCGGCGATGGGGTCGCGGTTCCCGATAAGGAACGCTGCGCCCCCGGCGGCCGCCGTGTACTCGAGCGCGTCCGAGGGCGCGCCCTGCGCGACGTCCGAGCCGATCGCGAGGCCGTACGTGACCATGCCCGCGCCGACGAGGCCCATGCAGGCCTGGATGCCGGCCGTGCCGGCCTTGCAGGCGAACTCGTAGTCGGCCGCGGTCATGTTCGGGGTCGCCCCGATCGCCTCGCCGACCGTGCACGCGGTCGGCTTGACCGCGTACGGGTGCGACTCGGACCCGACGTAGACCGCCCCGATCTCGGCGGGGTCGATCTCCCGCCGTGCGAGCGCGCCGCGGGCGGCCTCGACCGCTATCGTCGCGGTGTCCTCGTCGACATCGGGCAGCGACTTCTCGCGAACGCCGAGCCCTCCGATGATGTCCTGTGCATTGTCGCCCCAGACCCGGGCGATCTCCTCGAGTCGGATCCGGTACCGGGGGATGTATGCCCCGTAGGTGATGATGCCTGTCATGCAGTCCCCTGTCTTCCGGCGGAGCCGGTGCCTGGTGTGTCTGAAATGGTAACTCCTGAAGTCGGTTTCGCCCGGCGCTTACCACTCGGTCGAACGCAGGGTCGCGATCAGCGAGTCGATCGGCGTCTGCGTGGTCAGCAACGTGATCCGATCGCGTTCGGCGAGCCTGGGCACGATTGGGTGGACCTCCTCGGGCGCGATCCCCTGCAGGACCACGCACCGCGGTTTGAACGGTGTCACCCGGATCGCGACCATGGGCGATTTCCCGGTCGAGACCCCCGCGAAGATCAGCGCGCGCTCGGTCGACCAGCCGTAGATCCGGCTGAACTCATCGGACGAGAGCTGCAGGATCGCGTTCAGGCTGTTCACGACCGTGTACCCGAAAAGGGTCTGGTCGAGCGAGCCCGTGATCGGCTCGGCCTCGACGAGGTCGGCGAACCGACGGAGCGGCACGGGAGCCGCGAACTCGTGGATGTCGTGGATCACCTCGTCGTCGAGCTCGGCAAAGAGCATCCTGCCGAACCGCTCGATGTGCCGCCCGCCCCGGTCCTCGTCCATGGAGAGGATCGCGTCCACGATCTTCCCGACGACGGCCGTACCGGGGCTCTTGCGCCGGCCGCTCTCGTAGTCCGAGATGACCGAGGGCGAGACCTCGAGTCGGATGGCAAGGTCGGTCTGCGGAATCTCGAAGCTGAGCCTCCATTTCTTGAGGGCCCGGCCGGGTGAGTCCGAGAGCGTGATCTCTCCGGCCATCTTCTCGGCCAGTCGGTGCCGCAGCCCGGACTTCATGCGGATCAGGTCTGCACCGGGGATTAAATAATTAACGAATCGAGCTTCGACAGATCCCGTAGCTGCGGTCTTCCCGATGGAATATGAATGGCCCGGAGGCGCCGTATGCCACCGCCAGTGGCCCCGACCCTCTTCGACTTCGCCGACGCCGTCGCCCCATCAACCAGGTTTGATTCCCTCTTTCGCGCACCTGCCGTGTCTCAGGCCGATTCGTGCACGTGCTCCCTGTCGATACGTCGATATCGAGCGAAAACCCTGTCCCTCTGGCACGGCGGACGAGATCGCCGCTGCGAACAGTCCCGCCGCGAACCTCCGTAACAATCCATAAATATGAAGCATCTCAAATTTGGTACCGTGACGATCGAGGCCGGGGACCTGGCGTGCCTGAAGGCGATCGCCCTGCTCGGCGGATGCCGGGGGCCGGTGTACGTCTCGTCCCAGTCGCTCGCGGGCGAACTCGGCATGAGTCCGCAGACCGCGTCCCGCCGCCTCCAGTCGCTCGAGTCCGCGCTCCTCGTCACCCGCTCGGTCCGCCCCGCGGGTCAGTACGTCTCGGTCAGCCGGGTCGGCGAGGAGGTTCTCCACCGGGAGTATTCGGACTACTGCCGGCTCTTCGGGGGCTCGTCCGGCGGGTTCGTGATGACCGGGCACGTCGTGAGCGGCGTGGGCGAAGGGCGCTACTACATGAGCCTGCCTGCGTATCGCGAGCAGTTCGCGGCCGTACTCGGCGAGGACCCGTACCCCGGAACGCTCAACGTCCGGCTCGACGGCGCGAGCGTGCCCGTGCGAAAGAAGCTCGACACTCTCGACTGGACGACAATCCGCGGCTTCATCGCGGAGGCGCGGACCTTCGGCGACGCCCGGGCCCTTCCCTGCCGGATCGGCGAGCACCGGTGCGCCATTGTCGTGCCGGGCCGGACCCACTACCCCGAGGACATCGTCGAGGTGATCGCCGGGGTGCCCCTCCGCGAGGCCCTCGGTCTGGCCGACAAGGACCGCGTGACGGTCGAGGTGACGGATGAACGAGATGATGCAGCATGATTGACGAGGCGCTTGCCGCGCTGCGGGATGGACGGTTCATCCTGCTCTACGACTTCGACAACCGCGAGGGAGAGACCGACTTTGCCATCCGCGCGGACGCGGTGACGCCCGCACACCTGCGGCAGATGCGCAAGGACGGCGGCGGGCTGATCTGCTGCGCGGTTCCGCACGAGGCGGCCGAACGGCTGGGCCTGCCGTTCGCCCACGACGTGCTCGAGGCGGCCGGTGTCGGCGTGCGCGACCACGTTATCCCGTACGACCGGAAGAACCGCTCCTCGTTCTCGCTCTGGGTCAACCACGCCTCGACCTTCACGGGGATCACGGACAACGATCGTACAACCACGATCAACGCGATCGCCGATCAGGTGAAGCGAGCTCTGGCGGGAGAAGAGACCCGGTTCTTCGACGAGTTCCGGCTGCCGGGCCACGTCCCCATCCTCCGGGGAGCCGACGGTCTCATCGCTCGCCGGTGCGGCCAGACCGAGCTCTCGCTCGTGCTCGCCCGGATGGCCGGGATCACCCCTGCTATCGTGGTCTGTGAGATGCTCGACGACGAGAGCGGCATGGCCCTCCGGAAGGCGGACGCGCGGGCCTACGGCGAGGCGCACGGAATCCCGTTCCTCGAGGGGCGCGAGGTCGCGGACCGCTGGACCGGACCGGCCGCATGCGGCGGCTCGGCCGCTCCGGCCGCCCGATAATCTTCGAGATTACGACCCTCGTTGGTCCCATGTTGCCCTATACTGTCCTTTTTTGTCATAATGCATAAATACGAAGGGAGCCGATGGCGGGCTTGGACCAGGAGGAACGTTCGATGTCGACCAATCAGCCCGCTTCACCAGAGCAGAAATTTCGCACGATCCGCACCGCACACCGCGACAACGCGCAGATCGACTACCTCGTCGGTCTCCTCTCCGACGACAATCCCGGCAACCGCTGGAAGGCAGCCCAGGCGCTCGGGCGCGTCCAGGATCCCGCTGCCGTCGACGCCCTGCTCCAGGCGCTCTATGACGACGACTGGCGCGTTCAGCAGAAGGCGATCTGGGCCCTCGGTGCGATCGGCGACTCCCGGGTCATCGGGCCGCTTCGTCGGCGCTACGCCGAGGTCGACGAAGGGCTCCGGGAGCTGATCACGGACGCCCAGGAACTGATCCGGAGCCGGATGTACCGGCCCGGGTGATACATCTATTATTCAGAGTGCCGTGGCTGTGTACGCGGCGCCGAGCGCGACCATGGCGATGCCGCACCCACCGAGGAGCAGCCGGTAGGCGCGGTCCGGCAGAAACGCGGAGCCGCGGGCGACCGCGGCGCCGACCAGCAGGAGCCAGGCGAGGTCGGCCGTTCCGTGCCCGGCGAGAAAGAGGACCGCATCCGCCTGGCTGCTCGCCAGCGCGCCGGCCAGCAGGGCGCCCCCGAGCGTGGCCCACCAGAGCCAGAAGTAAGGGTTCGCCACCGAGGTGAGCACGCCCGCGAGGAACGGCCCGACACGTTCCGGGCCGGCGGACGGCACGAGGCTCGCGCTTCGGGCGCCATGCACGGTGAGAAGCACGAAGCCGACGAGGGCCGTGCCGCCGACGACTGCGATCCCCGCGCGGTGCGAGAGGACGAGCGGCGCTACCCCGAGCACGAGCGCGACCGCGAGTACGCCCTCGACCAGGAGGTGCCCGGCCGCGACCCGGCCGCCCACGAGGGGACCGTGCCTGACGGCCCCCGAGATAGTGGCGAGCAGGGTCGGCCCGGGCGCGAGCGCGCCCGAGAGGCCAACGCCGAACCCGAGCAGAAGCGACTCGACGGACTGCATGGGCGTGCTTGATATTGGCCGGGCCACAATGAAAAACTGGCGTCGATGATAGGGCTGGGGATCACGAGAGGGGCCGGGGCGGCGGACGCGAACGGGCGCGGGAGCAGATGAGCGGCGCCTCCCTTCCGCCGGTCACGGTCGCGCTCGACCCCGGCGTGGCGGCCTGGTCGCTCCGCCGGCTCCTTCGGCGTGTGGGTTCCGCGCTCGACACGCCTCCGCTCGACCCGGTCCTGGCGGTCACGCGGCCGTTCGAGCTCGGGGACGGAGGCAGGCTTCGGGCGGTACGCGCTGCGGTCGAGACCGCGATCCCCGATGCACTCTGGCTCGCGTACGCCCTCGACGGGTTCGCCGCAGGCCCGGGCGGGACCGTCGGGCTCGCTCTCCGACCCTCACCCGCCCTCGCGGCGGCCGCCGCCGCGATCGAGTCGGCTCTCTCGGCGGTCGCCGCCCCCGCGGACCTGCCGGACGAACGGTTCCTCGTCCCGGTTGCCCGCGGGCTGGACCGGCGGGCTCACCGCGCCGCGATGCGAACGCTGGGCCTTGCCCGCCCGCCATGGTATCGACGGCTCCTCGCCCCCCTCGAGGCTGCCGGCTCCGTCGCTCCGCTCCCGTCGCCGCTGCGTCTGTTCGAGGCGCTCCGCCTCCTCGTCCTCGTCGGCGGCAGCCCTGCGGCCGGGTACGACCTTCCCGCCAGGCGCTGGCTCAGCCGGATCGAGCTCCGCGATCGGGCCATCCAGGCGACATCCCTGCGCACCTACCGCCGGGCACGGGGAGTCGAGCTCGCGGCCCCGGGGGGGCATTCCCGCGGCGAGACTTGGCTCCTCGCCGACCTCCACCTCGGCCATCCCGGGATCGCGCTCTACGCAGCCCGGCCCTTCCTCGCGTCCGACGTCGGCGAGATGAACCGGGTCCTGATCGGGAACTGGCACCGCACCGTCGCGCCGGGGGACCGGGCCCTCGTGCTCGGCGACCTCTGCGCCGGCCCCGACCCCGGCGCTTACCGGGCGGCAGTCGGAGCGCTCTCTGGCCGGCTCGAACTCGTCCGCGGCAACCACGACCCCGAGCTCGGGCTGGCCCGTTCGGTCACGTTCGAGGCCGGCGGTCACCGGTTCCTCGGGGTCCACGACCCGGCCGACGCCCCGCCGGAGTTCGACGGTTGGGTCGTTCACGGCCACCTCCACGACAGCGACCTCCGCCGGTTCCCGTTCTTCGACCCGGTGGCGCGGCGGGTCAACGTCTCGGTCGAGACGGCCGGATTCAGCCCGGTCCCGCTCTCGCAGGTCTGCGATCTGATCTCGGCAGAGACCGGGCCGGTGCTCATCAGGGAGGTCGAACCGGCTCTCATCGCCGATGCGCCCTCCTTATAAGGCTCCAATACATCTCTTCTTAAAGCCTGGGGTCCCATACTGAGAAGCAGTTTTCCCAAGCTGTTGGAAAAGTATCATGTACAACTCGAATTTTGGCGGTCGTTCGGACCGCCCACGTGAGATGACCAAGGTCGTCTGTTCAGACTGTGGAAAGGAGTGCGAGGTCCCGTTCAAGCCGACAGAGGGCCGCCCGGTCTACTGCCAGGACTGCCTCCCGAAGCACCGGCGCCCCCGGTTCTGATCTCCTCCTTTCTTACACCTTTTTCGTACCCCTGAAACGGGCATCGCCAACTTCAATCGCAGCTCGCTCCTCCTTTTCCACGATGTCGAGCGTACGCTCCGCGGGACGAACCGACGGGTATTTTACCATGGGCTTGATATTCTAATACCGATGGCTTCGCTCTCAATGAGGACGGCATTGCTCGTCCTCGGTCTCTCTCTCGTCCTCATAGCCCCCTGTCTGGCGGCGACGCCGGTCGGGGGCTCGGTCGGTGTCTTCATGGTGAAGTGCCCGGTCGACGGCGCGAAGGTCTGGTTCGACAACGACTACAAGGGCCAGATCGCGAACGGCATCCTCACGGTACCGGTCTACGCCACAGGGACGCCTTACCAGACCTACCGTGTCGAGGCGGACGGCTACGAGCCGTTCCTCGGGATGATCCCCGACTACCCCACCGGCGGCGGCATCGTGACCCTCCAGGTGGACCTGCAAAAGTCCCCCATCGGCGGCAACATGGGAACGATCCAGTTCACCGCGAACGTCGAGGGAGCCTACGTCTACCTCGACGGCGAGTTCCAGGGCGTCATCCAGAACGGCGTTCTCATGGACTCGGTCTACGTGACGGGCACACCCTTCCGGAGATACACGGTCCAGGCCCCGGGCTACCTGACCGCGAGCGGCGCGCTCCCGCGAATGCCGGCGGCCGGCGAGATCGTCACCGTTCCGGTGACCCTCACTCCGCGCGCCACCCCGACCCCGATCGGCGGCGACCGCGGGGCGTACCTGATCCTCTGCCCGGTCGACGGGGCGATGGTCTCGCTCGACGGCGACAGCGTGGGCACGATCCAGAACGGCGAACTCTTCGCCCCGGTCTACGTGACGGGAACGCCCTACAAGACCCTCCGCATCACCGCCAGCGGGTACAGGCCCTACTCGGCCCCGATCACGCAGTACCCGTCCGCGGGCCAGGTCGTGAACCTCTACGCGGTCCTCGACCCCGTCACGCCCACGCCGACGCCCTCGCTGATCGGCGGGGACATGGGTTACTACCTGGTCCACTCGAACGCCGAGGGCGGTCGAGTCTACTTCGACAGCGACTACAAGGGTAACATCACGAGCGGCGTCCTGAACGTCCCGGTCTACACGACGGGCACCCCGTACCGGACCTGGTCCGTGGTGAAGGAAGGCTATGCGACCTTCAACGGGACGATCAGCACCTACCCGTCCAAGGGCCAGACCATCGACCTCCAGGCTACCCTGACTCTCCTCCCGACCACGGCGCCGACAACGAACGCGTCGACCGCGGTCCCGACCACGACCAAGTCCCCGCTCTCCGGGCTCTGCATCGCGGGCGCGCTCCTATCGCTCGCGGCCCTCGGGTTCGCGGGCCGGCGGCACTGACCGCCTCCTTTCTTTTCTTTTCCCGCAACGGGAATCGGTCGCGGCGATACGCGATGCGCCCGGAGCGTCAAGAACCCTATGTTTAAGAGAGCCGACCGACGACGTATACGAAATGACAGATCAGCCCAAACCGAAAGGCGGGCGGAACCAGTCCGTCAAGCGGAAGAACCCGCCGAAACCGGCCGAGGAGCCGGGGACTGCGCTCTGGAAGAAGGTCCTCTTCGTCTCGGTGGGCGTCCTCTTCGTGGTCCTGATGGTCGTCTCCTCGATGGGGTCGAGCTGGCTCAACGTCTTCCAGACGGTCAAGCCCGGTGCCGTCGTCATGACCGACGTGACGATCCGCGACGATCAGAACCGGCCGGTCCTGACCACGAGCGAGACCATCTACTCGGCCGCGATCAAGGAGAACCGGACGGTCTTTCTGGCCTCGCCGTTCACGGTCGATGCCGGGCTGGCCTATACCGATCCCGTGATGACTGTCCCGATCATCGCCCCCCAGAGCGGCGTGAACTACACGCTCTTCGGGGAGGAGTATAACGCGATCGCGACCGGCGTGGTCGGCATGCACCCCAGCGGCACGAAGACGGTCCCGCTCGATACCAACGTGACCGAGGAGCGGAACTACACGGCCGAGGAGTTCGACCAGCTCGGCGGCGACTTCGGCAACACCTCGATCGGCGACGAGATGGTCCTCTCGTTCGTCGAGAACCCGGAGGCGCTCTACAGCAACACCACGACCCCGACCTACGCGCTCCGCACGACCCACGTCGTGAACCGGACCGAGGACTCGGTCACGCTCTCGTTCAGCCTCGCCACGGCGGACCTGACCCTCTCGCAGGTCCGGTCGCAGTAACCTTTTTTCAAGATCTCCCGGAGCGAATCGATCAGGTTATCCCCCCGGCGTCCGATCTGGAAATCGGGATCATGAAGACCATCATCGTCTACCACTCGTTCTCGGGGGTCACCCGCGGCATCGCCGAGCGGGTGCGGACCGCGAGCGGCGGCGACCTCGTCGAGGTCCGCCCGACGCAGCCGTACTCGAAGCTGACGGCATACACGCTCGGCGGATTCCGGGCCCGCGGCAGGAAGGCCGACGCGGTCGAGCCCGCGTCGATCGACGTCTCGGCGTACGACCTGATCGTCCTGGGCACGCCCGTCTGGGCGGGCCGGGCGACGCCGGTGACGAACGGCGCCGTCGAGGCGCTCGTCGGAACGGAGGGCAGGAACGCGGTGCTCTTCGCGACCTGCGGCTCGCAGACGGGCGATACCCTTCCGCAGCTCAGGGACGCGCTCGCCGCAAAGGGTGTCGCCGTGATCGGCGAGTTCTCGTTCTCGGCGAAGGAACTCCAGGACACCCGGAAGGTCGAGGCGCTGATCGCCCGGGTCACGGCGGGGGACGAAGCGCCGACCGCCGTCGGGAGCTGAGGAGTTCTCAGCTCCCGGTCAGGCCGCGGGCGAGCAGGGCGTTCCGAAAGAAGGCCGGAACGCGCTGCCCGTACTCGTCGGGGTGGCCGGCGAGCGCTCCCGTGTGGTCCACGTCCGGCACGACCCAGAGCTGGGCGCGGTTCCCCGCGACGGCCGCGAAGCGCGTGTTGTACGCGACCTCCTTCGGCTCTCTGCCCGAGGCGATGAGGAGGAGTCGGACGTCCGGCGCACCAGCGATCGAGTCGACGATCGGGACGGGCGGGGCGTCGCCCGTGAAGAGGCCGGTGGCGGCGTAGACCAGACGCGGGTACCCGCTGTGGGGAAGGTCGTCGAGCCCCGGAAGGGCCAGGTACTCCGCGGTCGACCGGTAGGTCGCGCCCTCGCTCGCGACGGCGCCGAGCGCCGGCGTCGCGTTGAGCGCGCCGAGCAGCACCTCGCCGCCGAGCGAGAGCCCGAGGCCGCCGATGGCCCGGACCCCGTCCTGCCCCTGGAGGTACGCGACAGCCGCCTGGACGTCATGCGTCCCCTCCCAGCCGAAGGCGTTGCCGTGGCCCCCGCTGGCGCCGTGACCCCTGAGGTCGATCGCGAGCACGCCGTAGCCGGCGTCACGGAGCATGGACGCGTGCGCCCGGACGCCCTCGCGCGAGTC
>JADGNL010000166.1 GCA_017883495.1 Methanomicrobiales archaeon
GATCGCTATCCTCGGCAGTAGCCTGAAAGATGGAGAACCTGGACCTGGGACACGGCCCGGGGACGCTCGCGGTCGTTCGCCGAAAAAAAATTCGCCGTCTCGGGTCAGTACTTGTAGTACCGGCCCTTCTCGTCGTACTCGCCCTGCTGCGCCGCCGGCGTGGCCCCGGCCACGGACCGGAAGACCCGAACCGTGTACGTCGAGACGAATACGAACGCGAACAGAATGAAGACCGCGTAGAAGAGGGCCGAGAGCGCAATCCCCACCGGCCCGATCATCGCTGCGAACCGGGCCGGGCCGAAGTTCGCGAGCTCGCCGGCCGGGAGCGTGGCCAGCGGCTCGAGCTGGTTGTACAGGATCGTCGTCCAGGCCACGATCAGGACGAACCCGAACGCGATGAGGACCGCGAGGCTCGTGAGCAGGAAGACCAGGACCTCCCAGAGGTGGGCGAGCACGAGCCCGACCGACCGCCGGAGCGAGGCGAAGACCCCGAGCCCCTCGAAGCAGGCGGCCGTATCGTAGAGCGAGAGAAAGACCGCGACCGGGATCATGACCGCGATCGTCGCGCCGGCCGCGAGGTCCGTCGATACGACCCCGCCGAGGACCGAGAGCGGCGCGAGCAGGGCCAGGAGCAGGAGCGCCGCGGCGAACCCGACAACGAGCGCCGGCAGGAGCACGCGGAAGTAGTTGGCGATCCCCTCGGACACGAGCCGCCGCGGCGAGGAGTCCGACTCGCGGAGCACGCCGTACGCGCCCGCGAGCAGGAACGGCAGGGCCAGGTACTCGAGCACGAGCAGCCGGACAGAGAAGAACGTCTCGCCCTGGAGGGTCAGCACGAGCTGGAGCGCGTCGAGCGCCGCGTACCCCGCGCCCGCGATCCAGATCGCCGGGAACCGGACGCTGTCGCGGAGGGCCTCGAAGAGCACTAGCGGTTCCTCGGCATGGCCACGATCTCGCGGACCTGGCAGTCGAAGAACCGGCTTGTGTGCGCCGGCCGGACCACGACGACGGTGTCCGCGCCCGTCCCCGTGCCGCCGCAGGCCACGACCTCACGGTCGACCGGAACCGCCCCCTGGTCCGCCGCGATCAGCACGCACTCGACCGCGACCTTCAGCCCGGTCGCGACCACGCGGCGCAGGGCCTCGGCCACGGCCTCGGCGCGCGAGCCGCCGCCGACCTTCGCCGAGGCCGAGAACGCCCGCTCGACCCCCGAGAGGACGTGCGTGCCGGTCACGACCCTCATGCCGGACTTCTGGAGCGTCCTGGCAGTCTCCTGGTCGAACTCCCACTCGCCCGGGGTCTTGAAGCCGACCACGTGCGTCACCACGACCAGGCGGAGACCGGTACCCGTCACGGCCTCCAGGAACTGCATGGCCGTCCGGCCGCTCGAGGACGCGACCACGACCGTCTCGAGGCCGAGCGCCTGCGCCCGCTCAACCGCGAACCGGGCCGCATCGGCCGTGTTCTCGGGCCCCGGCTTCTCGAAGTAGTAGACCCGCCCCTCCACGTATGCCATGGAAGAAAGGTGGGGGCGCGCCGCCCTTATACCTCGCGGCGGCCGGGGCTCAGACCAGGAAGAGGCAGCGCGGAGCGCGCCGGTGCCACAGCCCGCGCTCGGAGAGCAGGCGGACGAGCAGGTCGAGTTCGTCGTTCTCGCCGTACACGAGCCCGTGCGACTCGTAGAGCTCGCGCTCGTGTTCGTACCAGGCGTTGAAGTCGCTCCCGGGCGCCTTGAAGATCGGCTGGAGCTCCTGAACGAGCGGCAGGTCCTCGCGCAGGACGTACACGACGCCGTGGGGCAGGTCCACGGGGCGGCCGCTGACCACGACGAGCGGGACCACCGGATCCTCGTCGGGAGCCTGCGGGTCGATCAGGACGAGATCCCCGCTCGTCAGGGTCATGCGCGAACGTTCGGAGATCGGTTCGGGAGAGGAATCCGTCATGGTCTACCTCGCTGGTTTCGGCGGCGTCGGTACATCACAGTCCGTCAGAGTGTGAGGGCAGGGAACCATATATTATCTTCGCCGGGTGCAACCCGGGCCGATCCGCTCCACGAGCCGGTCGGCGGACGCCCGACTGCCGCAACGAGCGGAGCGAGGGCGGTCCCGGAGCGAAAAAGGGTTAGAAGGAGAAGTGCTTCGAGACAATCTTGATCGCGCAGTAGTCGCCGCACATGGTGCAGGCGTCCGTGTCGGCCGGGCTGCGCGAGCTGCGGATGTACCGGGCGCGGTCGGGGTTCAGGGCGAGCGAATACTGCCGCTCCCAGTCGAGGTCGCGCCGGGCGTGGCCCATCTCCAGGTCGTCGTCGCGCTTGCCGAGCTTGACCATATCCCCGACGTGCGCGGCGATCCGGCTCGAGATGACCCCCTCGTAGACCTCCTCGGGGGTCGGGAGGGCGAGGTGCTCGGCCGGGGTGACGTAGCAGATGAAGTCCGCGCCGTACGACGAGGAGAGGGAGGCGCCGATCATGGCCACGCGGTCGTCGTACCCCGGCGCGATGTCGGTCACGAGCGGGCCGAGCATGTAGAACGGCTTCCGGTTCGTGACGCGCTTCATGAGGATCACGTTCGCCTGGATCTCGTCGATCGGGATGTGGCCCGGCCCCTCGACGATGACCTGGACCCCCTGGTCGTGGGCCTTGTCCGCGAGCTCGGCGTTGATCAGCAGTTCCTGGACCGCCGCCCGGTCCGTGGAGTCGTGGACCGCGCCGGCCCGCATGCCGTTACCCATGGAGAGCGTGACCTCGTGTTCGAGCATGATCTCGCAGAGGTAGTCGAACTCTGCGTAGAGCGGGTTCTCCTTGCCGTTGTGGAGCATCCACGCGGTCATGAACGCGCCGCCGCGCGAAACGAGCCCGGCGTGACGGCCCTGGTTCTTGAGCCGCTTCATGGTCTCGTAGTTGATCCCCGTGTGGATCGCCATGAAGTTCGTGCCGGCCCTGGCCTGCTCGGCCGTGATCCGGAAGAGGTCGTCCTCGCGCATGTGCACGACCGCGCCGTCACGGACGGCGGCCTCGATGAAGGCCTGGTAGAGCGGCACGGAGCCGACGGAGAGGCTCGTCGCCTCGACCACGCGCCGCCGGATCTCGACGAGGTCGCCGCCGGTCGAGAGCTCCATCAGGGTGTCGGCTCCCGCGAGCTCGGCCTGCCGGGCCTTCTCGATCTCGACGTCGATGTCGACGAGGTCGGACGATGTCCCGATCGAGGCGTTCACCTTGGTCCGGAGGCCCTCGCCGATCCCGCAGAGCCGCACCTTGCGGTACGGCGAGACCGGGATGACAATGTGGCCGCCGGCCACGCCGCGCCGGATGGCCTCGGGGTCGAGCCCCTCCTGCCTCGCTACCTCCTTCATCTCCTCGGTGATGATCCCCTTCTTCGCGTCGAGCACCAGACTCATGGAAGAACGTGGGGGAAAAGAGGGGATAAAGGCTCCTTTCGCCGATCGCGGACGAAATTCAGGTTGCCTTCTCCGCAAGCAAACTTGTTTTCGTTAACGAAGCTGAGGTTGATCTCGGCCCTGCGGCGGCGGACGGCGAAACGGAAGGCGGAGGAGGGGTTCAGGCGGACGGCGTCGCGTTCGCCGCGACCACGCGCCACTGGGTCCCGTGAAGCCCGACCGAGGTCCACGCGACCTCCTTCCGGACAGGCGTGGCCGAACCCTCGGCCACGAAGGTATACGACCCCGTGCCTTCCGGCTCGGCCGCCATTCGCTTCGCGACCGCGAGGATCTCGGGGTTGTTCGCGTACATAGGGTCCGAGAACGCGTACCGTCCGACCTCGGCTGCGTCGCGGTCGTACAGGAGGAGGCCGTCCGTGTCCATCACGAAGACCTCGGCCGTCTTCCCGGCGAGGGCCTCCTGGACCGCGATGGTCAGCAGGACCGTGGGGCGGAAGAGGAGGCTGGCCGAGCCGTTGAACTGCCCGGA
>JADGNL010000167.1 GCA_017883495.1 Methanomicrobiales archaeon
GAGCCCGACCCGGGGCCGCTCGGGGATGCCGCTGGTCCTCCTGTCTTCGAGATTCCGACGGCAGACGAGAAAGGGTTATCGGGCGGCCGTTGCGTTCGACGCGGGTCCGGTGACCTGGAGCCGGAACGGAATGGCGAGCGTCCGCCCGTCGGTCCCGGTCGCCCGGACTGTGAACGAGTACGCCCCCGGCGGCGCACCGGCGTGGGCGACCAGCATTCGCGAGGTGAACTGCGGATCGGGGATGCCCGTCACGGGGTTGAAGGTGACGTAGATCCCGACCGGCACGTCCTCGGCGCGGAGCGTGACCGGCAGGTCGTGCTCGAAGAACGGGAGCCCCTCCCGGAGGGCCGTGATCCGGATCTCCACGTCGAGCCGCTCTCCCGGGCCGATCGCGCCGGCCGAGGGGGTGATGGCGAGCTCGAACTGCCGCTCTCCGGCCCCGGTTATCACGCCGATCGCGAGTATGGCCAGGACGACCACGACGATTCCGAGAAAGAGCAGGGCGAAGAGGTAGAACGAGCGCTGCCGACCGTTCTCCGTCGGGGCTCCGGCGTCGGGGGACGGCGGTGCGGCGGGAGGGGCGGCGGCCATGGTATCAAGTACAGTCCGTGCCCCGGGTAGAAAAACCGCGCGGTTCCCCGGTTCCCCCGGCTTCGCGGCGCTTTTTGTGGGCCGACGTCGAGATCGTACCATGGAGATCACGATCCGCCCGGCCGTCACGGCCGACGTGCCGGCGATTGCGGCGAACAACCGCGCGACCGCGTTCGAGACCGAGAGATGGGAGATCGGGGTCGACGTGGCCTCTGCCGGCGCCAGAGCGATCCTCGACGAACCGGCCCGCGGCTTCTACCTCGTGGCCGACGCAGACGGCGCCGTGGTCGGCCAGTGCATGGTCACGTACGAGTGGTCCGACTGGCGGAACGGGGAGTTCTGGTGGGTTCAGTCGGTCTACGTCCGGCCCGACTGCCGCCGACAGGGGATCTTCTCCCGGCTCTACCGGACGGTCGAGGCGATGGCCGAGGCACGGCCGGACGTGACCGGCCTGCGACTCTATGTCGAGGCCGCGAACACGGCGGCGCAGGCCGCGTACGCCCGCCTCGGCATGCACCGTGCGCCGTACGTCCTTCTCGAGAGGGACTACGCGAAGGAGAGGATCGACCGCAAATAACCGTCGAGGAGAACGATAGAAAAAACCGGGGGGGCCGCCGATGGGTCCGGCGATCCGCCCCTCCCGCGACCGATGCGCGCGGTCCCGGTGCCGACGGAGAGGGTGATGCCCGACGCCGGGTGCGGCCCGGGTCATCCATCAAATATCGGCGATCCGATTTATTGAATCACGAGGTTCATTGAACTCGGTTACTCCCCTCGTGGCGAACCCTTATTTCATCCAGGCCCGGATCTCTGCGCCCATCAAGCCAGCGTGCCAGGCGAGACGGTGGCCGGGGATGGCAGGCGAGTCGTCTCCGTGGTCGAGCCCGGCGGTTCACGTCTTCTCGAGCGGTGCGATTAGGAACGGGTCGTCCGACGCCGGGCCGTTGACCCGAACCAGTGCCGGATACACCCCCATATCGGGCGCCGGGTTTCGGCCCGAGAAGGTCGCGGAGTTCGTCCCGCGCCGGCGGATCGCTCGTGATCCGGCGCTCCCCGTCCTCCCACCCCGAAGGATCGTCGGTATGCGGTCGCGTATCGGGGCCACGACATCGGTCGCGGCTGTGGTGATGATCGTGTATGTGGCAAGGGCCGAGCCATCGGGGTCGTGCCAGACGTCCTCGAGGTCGGCGAACGCGAAGAGGTCAGCGTCCCTCATGGGGGGTATTACGGCATCTTTGAATAGCTCCCCGATAAAAAACACCTGAACGCCATGCCCTCCTCTCCCCGGAGTCTTGACTTCTTCAGGGACTCATACGAGCCCCGTCTTGCCCAGTTGAAGGAGGAGCGAGAGCGGGGATTGAAGGTCGTCGGGACCTTCTGCCTCTATGTTCCTGACGAGATCATCTTTGCAGCGGGCGCCGACCGGATCGTGCTCTGCGGTGGGAGGACGGAGACGATCCCCGTGGCAGAGCAGTCGCTTCCGAGAAATATCTGTCCGCTGATCAAGTCCTCGTTCGGCGCGGTGGTCGATGCGTGTTGCGGCGGAGACCTGTCGTGCCCTCATGTTCCCTTGGTCGACGTGGCGGTTGCGGAAGCGACCTGCGACGGGAAGAAGAAGATGTACGAGGTCCTCTCCGACTATGTACCAACCTATGTTCTGGACCTCCCGCAGAAACCCGGGAGTCCCGAGGCCCTGGCGTATTTCCTCTCCGAGCTCCGGAAGTTCGCCGCGTTCATGGAGGGCCTGACCGGACAGGCCGTGACCACCGAAGCGCTGCATCGGGAGATCCGGTCGGCAAACGAGACAAAGCGACTCCTGCACCGGCTCTTCGAGCTGAGGAGGCGTGACCCTCCCCCGATCCGGGGAACCGATGTCCTCCGGGTGATGCAAAAGCAATTCTTCCTCGCTCCGGACCAGTTCCGGCAGGGGGTCGGCCAGCTCTGCGACGAGCTGGAGCATGTCTCACCGGACGCCCGGACGGGGCCGCGGATTATGATCTCGGGGTGCCCGATGGCGGCAGGGAACGCGAAAGTGCCGGAGATCATCGAGCAGAAGGGCGGGGTGATCGTTGTCGAGGAGAGCTGTACCGGAACGAGGTCGTTCTGGGACTTCGTGGACGAGGAGGCGGACCCCTGGACGGCCCTCGCAGAGCGGTATCTGCAGATCCCGTGCGCCTGCATGACCCCGAACGACGAGCGAATTGCCCGTATTGTCGATCTCGCGAAACACTTCGACGTTCAGGGAGTAGTGTATTACACCCTGCAGTTCTGCCACGGTTACAATATCGAACGCCTGCGAGTCCAGCAGGCCCTGAAGAAGGAGAAGATCCCGTTGCTCGCGATCGAATCGGACTACGGCGACTCGGACGTGGAGCAGATCGGGATCCGGATCGACGC
>JADGNL010000023.1 GCA_017883495.1 Methanomicrobiales archaeon
CCGTCCGAGACCGCGTCCACGTCGATCTCGATCGCGTCCTGCAGGAACGAGTCGATCAGGACCGGGTGCTTCTTCGAGACGCGGATCGCCTCCTTCATGTAGGTCTTGAGCTCGGCGTCGTCGTGGACGATCTCCATCGCCCGCCCGCCAAGGACGTAGCTGGGTCGGACCAGCACCGGATATCCGATCTCGTTCGCCATGCGGAGCGCGTCCTCCTCGGAGTAGGCCGAGGAGTTCGGGGGGCTCGGGATCTTGAGTTCGTCGAGGAGGAGGCTGAACCGGTCCCGGTCCTCGGCCACGTCCATCGCGTCCGGGCTCGTGCCGAGGATTCTGACCGAAAGGCCGCGCGTCTCGATCTCCTGCTGGAGCGGGACCGCGAGGTTGACCGCGTTCTGCCCGCCGAACTGGACCATGACCCCGGTGTAGTCGTCGGCTGCGAGGACGTTCATCACGTCCTCGAGCTGCATCGGCTCGAAGAAGAGCCGGTCCGAGGTGTCGAAGTCGGTCGAGACCGTCTCGGGGTTATTGTTGACGATATGGACCTCGATCCCCTCCTCGCGGAGGGCGGTCACTGCGTGGACGGTGCAGTAATCGAACTCGATTCCCTGCCCGATCCGGATCGGCCCCGAACCGAGGATCAGGATCTTGTTTTTGCCCGACCGGGTCAGCTCGGTCTCGGGCTCGGCCGTGGAGTAGAAGTACGGTGTCTCGGCCGGGAACTCGGCCGCGCAGGTGTCGACCATCTTGTACCCGGGACTACCGAGGATCTCCCGAAGCTCGGTCGGATCCATTTGCGTGAGCTCGACGATCTCGGTGTCGGCAAAGCCGTACTTGCGAGCGAGGCTCAGATCTGCCTCGGCGGGCCCTGTCGGGTCGTGGAGCCGACCCTCGAGCGCGACGATGTTCCGTATCTTCTCCAGGAAGAACGGGGAGATATACGTGAGCCGCGCGACCTCTTCGACCGAGAACCCCTGCCGAAATGCATCGAAGAGACAGCCGAAGCGTTCGTCGGTCGGGTGCGAGAGGAGCATGCGAATCTCGTTTTTGTCCGTATGCGTCGCGACATCCGTGTCGAGAGAGCGGAGCGCCTTCTTGAACGCCTCCTCGACCGTCCGGCCGATCGCCATCACCTCGCCGGTCGATTTCATCGCGGTCGTGAGCGTCCGATCGGCGTGCGTGAACTTGTCGAAGGGCCAGCGCGGGACCTTTACCACGATGTAATCGATTGCGGGCTCGAAGGAGGCGGGCGTGCAGCCCGTGACCGTGTTCGTGATCTCGTCGAGGGTCAGGCCGATCGCGATCTTCGCGGCCACGCGCGCGATCGGATACCCG
Source organism: Methanomicrobiales archaeon (assembly GCA_017883495.1). GTDB lineage: Archaea > Halobacteriota > Methanomicrobia > Methanomicrobiales > Methanospirillaceae > UBA288. Next base: position 1,333 of record JADGNL010000023.1, read on the forward strand.
GTCGCCTTGGAGGCGAGGGCCGAGGAGCGCGAGACGCGGGGGTTGACCTCGATCACGCGGTAGTCGCCGTCCTGAAAGCCGAACTGGATGTTGCAGCCGCCCTGGACACCAAGTGCGCGGATGATCTTGATCGAGGCTGTTCTGAGCATCTGGAACTCGTCGTCGCGGAGTGTCAGGATCGGGGCCACCACGACCGACTCGCCGGTATGGATGCCCATCGCGTCCACGTTCTCCATGCCGCAGACGATGAGGCAGCAGTCGTTCTTGTCCCGCATCACCTCGAACTCGACCTCCTTCCAGCCCATCACCGACTCCTCGACGAGCACCTGGTGTATGCGCGAGTGCTGAAGGCCGAGCTCGACGATCCGGCGGAGCTCTTCTTCTGTGTGGGCCACGCCGCCGCCTGCGCCGCCGAGAGTGTATGCGGGTCGAATGATCGCGGGCAGCCCGACGATCTCGAGCGCCTCGGCGATCTGATCGGGCGAGTTCAGGATCATCGAGCGCGGAATCGGCTCGCCGATCGTCTGCATCAGCTCCTTGAACTGCTCTCGATCCTCGCCGCGGTAGATCGCCTCGAGCGGCGTGCCGAGGATCTCGACCCCCTCGAGCGCGCCCATCTCGGCGAGCTCGGCCGTCATATTCAGTCCGGTCTGGCCGCCCATGCCGGAGAGGATCCCGTCGGGCCGCTCCTTCTCGATGATCCGGGCGATGATCTCGGCCTTCAGGGGCTCGATGTAGATCACGTCGGCCGTGTCGGGGTCGGTCTGGATCGTGGCCGGGTTGGAGTTGACCAGCACGACCTCGACCCCCTCCTCGCGGAGTGCGCGGCAGGCCTGGGTCCCCGAGAAGTCGAACTCGGCGGCCTGTCCGATCTGGATCGGGCCCGAGCCGATCAGCAGAACTCTCTTGATGTCGTTCCGTTTCGGCATTCAGATGCTCCGCATCATTCGATCGAAGAAGTGGCTCTCGGTATCGCGCGGTCCGCCGTGGGCTTCGGGATGGAACTGAACGCAGTGAATCCCGAGATCGGGAACCTCGAACCCCTCGACGGTGCCGTCGTTCAGATTCTTATAGCAGGCGTTCGCGCCCTCGGGCAGGGTCTCGCAGTCGACGACGAACCCGTGGTTCTGGGTCGTGATGAAGATCTGCCCGTCCGAGAACCGTACGGGCTGGTTCGAACCCCGGTGGCCGAACTTCATCTTGTGGGTCGTGGCCCCGAGCGCGAGGGCCGTGAGCTGGTTGCCCATGCAGATCCCGTAGACCGGCATCTTGCCGATCAGGTCCTGGATGCACCGGATCGCGGGTTTTGCCCGGACCGGGTCTCCAGGGCCGTTCGTGATGAAGAGAGCGTCGGGATTCCAGGCCTCGATCACATCCGAGCGGGTGTCGTGGGGGAAGATGCCGATGTCGGCGCCGCGCCGGAAGAGGCTGATCACCATATTCTTCTTGACTCCGAGATCGATCACGGCTACGCGCTTTCCGTTGCCCGGCACGTGATAGGGTTCGGGGGTCGAGACGGACGGGATCAGATCCTGCTCGGTGATTGGCGGAACGGCGCATGCTCGCTCGATCGCGTGCTCTCCCGACGCGTCGTCGCCGCAGACCAGCGCAGCTCGAAGGGTGCCGTGCTGCCGGGTCCGGATCGTGAGCGCCCGCGTGTCGATACCGCTGACGCCGAGGAGCCCATGATCGCGAAAGTAGCGCCCCAACGGCTCGTTCGCCTCGGGAACGGCCGCCACCTCTCGCGTGACGCAGGCGAGCGCCTTCACCTCTTTCGACTGGAAGTTCTTCTCGTCCACGCCGTAATTTCCGATCTGTGGAAACGTGAACATCAGGATCTGCCCGGCATAACTCGCGTCGGTCAGGGCCTCCATGTACCCCGTCATCTGGGTCGTGAAGACGAGTTCGCCCGCCGTCTCGCCCTCGACCCCGAAGCCCTCTCCGACCATCGAGGTGCCGTCCTCGAGCCCCAGCACCGCCTTCATGTGTAACCAGATCCATTGGGCGGGGATCGGTATTAACCGTAGTGAAGCGGTGAAAAAGAGAAAAGAATGGGGGTTGGGGCTCAGATGAGCTTGAAGATCGGGTGGTTCTCGGCCTTGACGTCGACCCCGAGGTCGCGCGCGGCCTCGAGGACCACGATGTCGCCGTAGGCCTGGGCCGTGATCATGGCCTCCACGTTCTCGATCGGCCCGAACATGATCAGGTCCGCACCGAGCGTGGTGGCCATCAGGTTGCAGCCGATATCGGGGGCCGACCATGCGGCCTGAATCATGCCCTCCATCCCGCCCATGTAGTGGTGCAGGAGCTGGGCCTTGACGTTGTCCTTGCCCTCCAGCGTGGCTGCCATCTGAGACGGGTTCTTCTTCGAGCCCTTCCACCGCTTGAGCCAGGTCCACGAGACGGTCATGTTGTGGTACGCGCCGCCCGTGGGGTAGCCGTGGATCGCCTTGCAGGCGAGGATCTCGCGGTACGAGCCGCCCGAGCCGAGCCCGAGGGGGGTCGCGGCCGTGTCGAGGATCGGGCGGGTGATCCCGGCCTCCTCGGCGATCTGGATCATGCCCCTCTCCTGGCCGGCCACGCCGCCCTCGTTCAGCACCTTCTGGCGCCCGGCGACCGAGGGGTCGGCCGGGTTGAACGCGAGCACAATCGCGGCGCTGACATCAGACGCGGCGAGCATGTCGATGTTCTCCTGAGTGATCGAGCCGTTGATCGAGTTGTAGATCGCGCGGTCGGCGACGCCGATCTCGGTGACGTACCTGGTCGCGTGGGCCAGGGCGGCCGGGGCCGACGAGTCCATCAGGAACGCCGTCTTGTTGTCGATCGACGTGAACCAGTCGATGTAGCTCTCGAACGCCTCGCCGAACTCACCGATGATCTGGATGAAGAACGGGATACCGGTGATGTCGCCCAGCTCGAGGCAGCGGTTCCAGAGCCCCTCGGCCGTGTCCTTGTCGATCTCACCCGTGTGGTCGTTCTTCACAATCTCGTGCTTGTTGTAGAAGATCGAAGCGCCGAGCACGGTCGGGTACTCGCCGGGCTGGCCTCCGATCTTAGTGCCGTTGAAATCCCAGACACTCTGTTCCTTCTCAAACCTGAACATGGTTTCTCACACCTCCATAGTTATTGCATCAACAGGGCCAGCTTCGGCAGCAGGATGCTGATGATGATGAAGACCAGCAGCCCCGCCACGAGGCCGTAGAGGATCCCGATGTCGCGTCCGACCTTGCGGCCGACACGCTGGGCGACCTCGGCATCCGCGAACTCGATCTTCTTCTCGATGCTGTCGAGACGCCGCTCGATCTCGAGGAACTGGGGATTCGCCGATGCGGCGGCCAGCTCGACGCCGGCGCCGCCGGCTTCCTTGACCTCGACGATCATCGGCTCGCCGGCAAACGCGCCCGGGTCCCGGGCGGTCAGCTCGGCGATCTTCGCCTTGATCTGACCGAGGTCCTCGGTCTCCATGATGTTGACGATCTCGATCTGCTCCTGGAAGCGCTTGATCTCGGCGTCTCCAACATTCTCGATGAATGGGATTGCGCCCTGCGCGCCCACGACCTTACCCTTCTCCACGCCGTTGGCGTGGAGCGCGGCAAGTGTCTGGCCCGACAGGTGACCCTTGACCTCGGTACCGCAGAGGA
>JADGNL010000168.1 GCA_017883495.1 Methanomicrobiales archaeon
GGACGAGGGCCTCGATGTCCGCGCCGACGAACCCCTCGGTCCTGGCGACCAGGTCGTCGACGTTGATATCGCCCGCGAGCAGGTCGCCCGCCTGCCCGAGGTAGACCGCGAAGATCTTCTTCCGGCCCTCCTCATCCGGCGGCGGCACGTAGACGTGCCGGTCGAGCCGCCCGGGCCGCAGGAGCGCCGGGTCGATCATGTCCGGTCGGTTGGTCGCGGCCAGCACGACCACATTCTTGAGTTCCTCGAGCCCGTCGAGCTCTGTCAGGATCTGGCTCACCACGGACTCGGTCACGTGGCTCGAGCCCTGGTACGCGCCGCGGACCGGCACCAGCGCGTCCACCTCGTCGAAGAAGATGATCGCCGGGGCTGCCTGGCGCGCGCGCCTGAAGATGTCGCGGACGCCCTTCTCGGACTCGCCGACCCACTTCGACAGGAGCTCGGGCCCCTTGATCGAGATGAAGTTCGAGTCCGACTCGTTCGCGACGGCCTTCGCGAGCAGGGTCTTGCCCGTGCCGGGCGGCCCGAAGAGGAGGATCCCCTTCGGGGCCTCGGTCCGGAGCTTCTCGAAGACGTCGGCGTACTTGAGCGGCCACTCGACCGTCTCCTGGAGCTCCGCCTTGACCTCCTCGAGACCGCCGACGTCGGCCCACGTCACGTCGGGCACCTCGACGAGCACCTCGCGCATGCCCGAGGGCTCGACGTACTTCCTCGCGTCGGTGAAGTCGTCGTCCGTGACCTCGAGCCGGTCGAGTACCTCGGCCGGGATCTGTTCGTCGGCCGGGACCGAGGGCAGCACCCGGCGGAGCGCGTGCATCGCGGCCTCCTTGACCAGGAGCGCGATGTCCGCGCCGACGAACCCGTGCGTGGTCGCGGCGTAGGCCTTGATCCGGTCGTTCTCGACGATATCCTTGGAGAGCGGGACGCCGCGTGTGTGGATCTTGAAGATCTCCTCGCGCCCCTTCGTGTCGGGGATGCCGATCTCGATCTCGCGGTCGAATCGCCCGCCGCGGCGGAGGGCCGGGTCGATCGCGTCGGGGATGTTGGTCGCGCCGATCACGACGACCTGCCCGCGCCCCTTGAGCCCGTCCATCAGGGCGAGGAGCTGCGCGACCACGCGCCGCTCGACCTCGCCCTTGGTGTCCTCGCGTTTGGGCGCGATCGCGTCGAGTTCGTCGATGAAGACGATCGCGGGAGCGTTCTCGGTCGCCTCCTCGAAGACCTGCCGGAGGTTCCCCTCGGACTCGCCGTAGTACTTGGACATGATCTCGGGACCCGAGATCGTCAGGAAGTGGGCGTCGACCTCGTTCGCGACTGCCTTGGCGATGAGCGTCTTACCCGTGCCGGGCGGGCCGTACAGGAGCACGCCCTTCGGCGGGGTGATCCCGAGCCGCTCGAAGATCTCGGGGTGGCGGAGCGGCAGCTCGATCATCTCCCGGACCTGCTCGAGCTCGCGCCCGAGCCCGCCGATATCCTCGTAGTGGACGTCGGTCCGCTCTCCCTTCTCCTCGTCGGCCTTCGGCTCGTACGGCGTCTCCTTGAGCTCGACCACGGTCTCGTCCGAGACGATCGCGATCCCCTTCGGCGCGACCTTCGCGATCACGAAGGTGAGCGGGTTGCCGATCACGTCGACGCGAAGAGCCTGGCCCTCCATGACCGAGCGGCCGAGGAGCAGGCGCTTGAGGTACTGCTCGCCGCCGACGAGCCGGATCGGCTGCGTCGGCTGGATCACGACCCTCTTTGCGACTCCGGCCTGGACCTTTCGGACCTGGACCTGCTCGTCCACGCCGGTGCCGGCGTTGCCGCGGGTGCTGCCGTCGATCCGGATGATAGCGCGGCCCGTGTCCTCGGCGAAACCCGGCCAGACGATCGCGTTCGCTTTCCGCTTGCCCTGGATCTCGACCACGTCGCCCGAGACGAGCCCGAGCGCACGCATCGCGTCCATGCTCACGCGGGCGATGCCGCGGCCCGCATCCTCGCGAGCCGCCTCCTTGACCGTGACGTTGATGGAACTGTTGGTGTCTGCCATATGAATCTCCTGTGAATCCGATGAGATTTACCTAAGGTTAGTGTAACAAAGTATATAAATTCTTGCTAAATCCTCTTCCGCTCCACTACCGGAACCGTTGTCGGCGAGCCGTCTCTATCGATCGAGCCGAGAAAAAGGTATCGGTCCTAGCCGCACCGGAGCGGCCCGTCCTCGGTCACGACCCAATCGAGCGGGACGTCGAAGGGCTCGGCCGGGACGCGGGCGCACTCCTGGCAGGCGAGAGCGACGCCGATCTTCAGCCCGACAGGGTGGGCGTCGAGAAACCGGTCGTAGTACCCGGCCCCGTACCCGAGCCGGTTGCCGGCGCGGTCGAACCCGAGCAGCGGCATCAGCACGGCCTCGACCGCCTCCGGCTCGGCCGGGAGCTCGTGCCCGATCGGCTCGGGCACGCCGAACGTGGACGGTACGAGGAGGGAGAGGTCGTCGAGGTAGGAAAGGCGGAGGCTGACGGTCTCGGGCTCGATGATCGGGACCACGACCCGAACGCCGCGGTCGAGGAGAGTCCGAATCAGGCCCGAGGTGTCGACCTCGCCCGGCTTCGAGGCATAGGCCATCACGGTCCGCCGGCCGTCCAGGAGGGGGATGGCGTGGGCGCCGATACGCCGGCTCCGTTCGGCCAGATCCGGGGGGTGGAGGCAGGCCCGGGCCGCGCGGGCGCGGTCGCGCAGGTGCCGCTTCTCGACAGCCATCGTTTAAGGAGTTCCTCCTCCGCGTCCCATAAATCCGATGCATCGAACGCCGTCGCAATGGCCTGGCGCCGGGTTCGATGGCATGATATAGACGCATACCCAAGAGAGGTACTCGGGAGAATCTCGCGATGATCGATATTCCACGGGCTGTCGAGGCGGGCGGAGCCGCGCTCGCGACGGCGATGGCCTCGCTCGACGGTCCCCTCGCGTACGAGGAGACCGCCTACCACCTGCCGATCTCGTTCGCAGTGACCGGCACTCCGGTGACCGACGCGGACTCGGCCCGGGCCGCGTACGCCGCCTCCGGCGAGAACCCGCTCGTCGCCTGGGAGTGCGTCAGGGCCCGCCGCGCGAACGAGTCCGGCCCCGAGGGTCCCCCGTACACGGGCTTCATCCCCGACGCCGAGATCCGGAAACTCGGGTACTCGCTCGTCGACGGCTCGATCCTCGGGCTCTGCCTGATCGTCGGCAAACCCGACAACGCCGACGTGGCCGCCGCGCTCTGCCGCGAGCTGCAGGAGAAGTACATGCTGACCTTCCTCGCGGGCCCGGTCGTGCCCGTGCTTCAGGAGGCGCACGTCCGGGTCGGGCTCGAGTACCGGCTCGTCCCGCTCGGCTCGACGCCGTCGCACGGCGTTCACTTCGCCGACATCCTGGCCCGTGTCGCGATGATGTTCGGCGGGGTCGCGCCCGGCGACGCGGCGCGCCTGCTCGCGTACGCGGCCGAGCGCCGCGCCCGGGCGATGGTGATCGCGTTCCCGGGCCTCTCGGACGAGGAGGTCGCCTGCGTCGACGCGCTCCGCATGCTCGGGATTCCGATCCTGCAGACGGGCGGATACGAAGGGGGCGACTGGACCGCGACTGAAGGAAAGGACGCGGTCCGCGCCGGCATGGATCTCCTCGGCATCCGGGTCACGGTCACGGCGATCCCGATCCCGATGGGCTGCTCGCCCGCGTTCGAGGGGAAGTCGATCCGCAAGGAGGAGATGTACGTCGAGTTCGGCGGGGGCCGATCGCCCGCGTTCGAGCTCCTGCGGATGAAGGATTCCTCGGAGGTCGAGGACGGGAGAGTGACCGTGATCGGTCCCGAGATCGAGGAGCTCAAGGAGGGCTCGGCCGTTCCGCTCGCGATCCTGGTCGACGTGGCCGGCAAGAACTTCCGGAAGGACTACGAGCCCGTGCTCGAACGGCGGATCCACAACTTCGTCAACTACGGCGAGGGCTCGTGGCATACAGCCCAGCGGGACCTGATCTGGGTTCGCGTCTCGAAGGAGGCCGTCAAGAACGGCCTCCGGATCGAGCACCTCGGCAAGCTCCTCGCCGCGAAGTTCAGGATGGACTTCCCCGATCTGCTCGACGCGGTCCAGGTGACGCTCGTCACGGACCTGGACGAGGTCGAGCGGCTCAAGAAGGAGGCCGACGCGGTCTACGAGGAGCGCGACGCCCGGATCCGCGGGATGAAGGACGAGGACGTGGACGTCTTCTACTCCTGTACGCTCTGCCAGACCTTCGCCCCCGACCACGTCTGCGTCATCACGCCAGAGCGGCCCGCGCTCTGCGGCGCAATCTCCTGGCTCGACGGCCGGATCGCGCACGAGATCTCGCCCGCCGGCGCGAACCAGCCGGTCAAGAAGGAGGGGCTGATCGACCGGAGCGGGGGCGAGTTCGAGGGCGTGAACCGGTTCATCAAGAAGGCCTCGCACGGCGCGGTCGACCGGTGCCGGCTCTACGCGGTAGTCGAGTACCCCATGACCGCCTGCGGCTGCTTCGAGGCGATCGCGCTCGTGCTCCCCGAGGTGAACGGGATCATGGTCGTGAACCGCGAGTACAAGGGCGAGACCCCTTCGGGCATGACCTTCTCGACCCTCGCCGGCACCATCGGCGGCGGAGCGCAGACCCCGGGCTTCGCCGGGATCTCGAAGGGCTACCTCCTCTCGGACCGCTTCCTCCAGGCCGAGGGCGGGATCGAACGGCTGGTCTGGCTCCCCGCGGCCCTCAAGGAGGAACTCGCCCCCCGCCTGAAGGCGAAGCTCGCCGAGCGGGGCCTGGCCGACCTCTTCGACAAGATTGCGACCGAGCACGAAGCGAACACCATCGAGGAGCTGATGGCCTACCTCGAGTCCGTCGGCCACCCAGCGCTCGCCATGAAGGAGCTCTTCTAGGAGACCCCATGGCGTACGCACCACCCGCGGACTGGAGCGGCACGATCGGAGTGGTCCAGGTCGGCGCGACCGGACCCGAAGGCGGAACCCGCAGCGTCTCGTACCGGATCGGCGGCAACGGGGGCCTTCCCTTTGTCGAGCCGAACGACGGCCTTTCCCGCCCGCTCGTCGCATACGAGCTCTGCGACGACCCGACGTACTGGTCTCCGCTCATCATCGACCGGCTCGGCGCGACGACGGCCGACCTGGCGTCGTGGGCGAAAACGGCCGGGGCCGAGCTCGGTGCCGACCTCGTCCGGCTCTACCTGACCTCGACCAAGCGGCGCGGCTTCGACGACTTCGACGCCATCGGGACGGCCGTCCGGACCACCCTCGGCGCGACCGATCTTCCGCTGATCGTCGAGGGGCCGAACGAGCCCGCGATCGAGTCCGAGGCCTTCCGCCGCATCGGCGAGGCCGGCGAGGGCGAGCACCTCCTGCTCGGCACGGCCGAGGCCGCCCGGTACCGCTCGGTTGCGGCCGCCGCCCTCGCGTATCACCACGCGGTGATCGCGCAGTCCCCGATCGACGTGAACCTGGCAAAACAGCTCAACATCCTCCTCCGCGAGATCGGGGTGCCCCACGAGCAGATCGTCATCGACCCGTATACGGGCGCGCTCGGGTACGGGTTCGAGTACAGCTATTCGGCCATGGAGCGGGTCCGGTACGCGGCCCTCAAGGGCGACGCGGACCTGGCCATGCCCATGATCTCGTCGGCGCCGGACTCGCTCACGATCAAGGAGGTCCGCGACGCTCCGCCGGGCGAAGCCCACCGGACCGCGGTCGCCTGGGAGGTCACGACCGGCCTGGCCGCGGCCGTCGCGGGCGCCGCGATCGTCTGCGTCCGCCACCCCGACTCGGTCGCGCCGCTCAAGGCCGCGATCGAAGCGACCTGGGGGTCGGCCTGATGGCGCTCAAGGCCCTCGACATCTACAAGCTCCTGCCGAAGAAGAACTGCAAGGAGTGCGGCGTCCCGACCTGCCTGACGTTCGCCATGAAGCTCGCGTCGGGCAAGGCCGACGTCGAGCTCTGCCCGTACCTCGACGAGAATGCGAAGGCCGTGCTCGGCGCCTCGACCCGTCCCCCGATCCGGCTCGTGAAGGTCGGCGTCGGCGAGCGCTCGTTCCGGGTCGGAGACGAGTTCGTCTTCTACCGGCACGAGAAGACCTTCTACCACCAGCCGGGCATCCTCTTCCGGGTCTCGGACCTCTGGGACGAGGCCACGATCACGGGCGTGGTCCGCGAGGTCCGCGACTTCAAACTGACCCGGGTCGGCCAGGATCTCCTGCTGAACGGGATCGCGGTCGCGAACGACTCGGGCGACCCCGTCGCGTTCGGCCGGGCGGTCGCGGTCGTCGAGGCGAACGCCGACCTCCCCGAGGTGCTGATCGCGGACGACCCGGCCGCGCTCGAGGCCGGGCTCGCCCACTGCGGCACCTTCCGCCCGCTCCTCGACGGGGCGACCGGGGCGAACGCCGAGGCTGTCTGCGCCCTCGCGAAGAAGCACGGCGCCCCGCTCGTGGTCCGGGCACCGGACTTCGAGCCGCTTGTTGCGCTCGTGCAGCGCTGCACCGCGCTCGGCGTTCCGGACCTCGTGCTCGACCTCGACGCCCCGAGTCCGGCCGAGTTCGTGGAGCGCTCTTCGGCCGTCCGTCAACTCGCGATCGCGAGGGCCGTGCCCGAACTCGGCTACCCGGTCTACTACGACTGCTCCAGAGCCGGCACGCTCGCAGCGGACGCGCTCGCGCTCGGGATCCTGAAGTTCGGCTCGGTTCTCGTGATCGGCCCGCTCTCGCGCCCCGAGACGATCGCGGCCCTGACCCTCAGGCAGAACGTCTACACGGACCCGCAGAAGCCGATTCAGATGACCCCGGGCCTCTACCGGATCGGGAACCCCGGCCCCGAGGCCCCGGTGCTGATGACCGTGAACTTCTCGCTCACCTTCTTCACGCTCCAGGGGTACCTCGAGTCTACCCGGATCCCCTGCTATATGCTGATCGTCGATACCGAGGGGCAGTCCGTCCTGACCGCGGTGGCGGCCGGCAAGCTCTCCGAGACCGTGGTCGCGGATGCGATCAAAAAGTTCGAGGTCGAGGACGCGGTCACGCACCGGAAACTGATCATCCCGGGGTACGCGTCCCCGCTCTCGGGCGCGATCGAGGACGCGACCAAATGGACGGTGATGGTCGGCCCCCGCGACGCGGCCGACATCGGCGCGTTCCTCGAGACGGAGTGGAAGGGATAGATGCCGGTCGTTACGTTCCTCCCGAGTTACCGTAAGGTCGAGGTCCCGACGGGCACGACCATCCTCGACGCGGCCCGAAAGGCCGGTCTGCAGATGAACGTGGTCTGCGGCGGCGTGGGCAAGTGCGGCAAGTGCCTCGTCTACGTCAAAGCAGGAAAGGCCGAGTTCGATCGGCAGAAGTACGGCCGGTTCTTCACGCCGGCCGAGCTCGGGCGCGGCGCCTGCCTCGCCTGCACGACCACGGTCGTCTCGGACCTCGACGTGACCGTACCCGAGGGGTCGCTGATCCAGGAGCAGAAGATCCTGATCGAGGGGCTCGACCTCACGACTGCATTCCGACCGTCGGTGCTGAAATACCACGTCACGCTCTCGGCGCCGACGCTCGAAGACCCGTCCCCCGACCTGAACCGGATGCTCGACGCGATCCACCGGCAGCACGGTCCGCTCCCCGAGAAGATCTTCGCGCCGCTCGGCGTGCTCCGCAAGATCCCGGAGATCCTCCGTGCGGCCGACTGGGACGTGACGGCCACGGTCGGGCTCCAGCCGCCGGGCAAGTACTGGCTCCTCAACGTCGAGGCCGGCGACACATCGGACCGGCTCTACGGGACCTCGATCGACCTCGGCACGACCACGGTCGTGGCCTACATCTGGGATCTCGTCTCGGGGAAGGTCGCCGGCATTGCCTCGAACTACAACCGCCAGATCTCGTGCGGCGAGGACATCCTCTCTCGCGTCAACTTCGGGCGGAAGTCGGGCCTGCCGAAGCTCCAGACCCTCGCAGCCGAGTCGATCAATACCGCGATCACAAACGCGGCGAATCAGGCGAAGATCGACCGCGACGATATCTACGAGGTGATGGTCGCGGGGAACACGGTCATGACCCACATGCTCCTCGGGATCGACCCCGCATACATCATCTCCGAGCCGTACGTCCCGGTGGTCCGGCGATCGATCAACACGGCGGCCTCGAATCTCGGGCTCTCGGTCGCACCGACCGCGGGCGTCTTCGCCTTCCCGGCCGTCTCGGACTTCATCGGCGGCGATATCGTCGCGGACGTGCTCGCCTGCGGCATGGGCACGAGCGACGAGGTCTCGCTGATGATCGATATCGGCACCAACTTCGAGGTCGTGCTCGGGAACAACGAGTGGATGTTCTCGTGCGCCGGCGCAGCCGGCCCGGCCCTCGAGGGCGGCGAGGTCCTCTTCGGCATGCGTGCCAACCCCGGAGCGATCGAGCGCGTGACGATCGATCCGACGACCCTCGAGCCGCAGTGGAAGACGATCAACGACATCAAGCCCAAGGGGATCTGCGGCTCGGGCCTGATCGACCTCCTCGCCGAACTCCTGACCTCCTGCGTGATCGACCGGAACGGCCTGATCGACACGACCATCGACCATCCGCGCATCCGGAAGGGCGAGTACGCGCCCGAGTACGTGGTCGCGTTCGCCGACCAGACCGGGATCGGCAAGGACCTCGTCGTGACCGAGAACGACATCAAGTCCCTGATCATGTCCAAGGCCTCGGTCCTCGCTGCCTGCGCGGTCCTGATGAACGTGGCCGGGATCGCACATACCGACCTCGGCACGATCTACTTCTCGGGCGGCTTCGGCAACTACATCAACAAGCAGAACGCGATCACCATCGGTCTGACCCCCGAGGTTCCGCTCGACCGGATCAAGAACATCGGCAACGGCGCCGTCAACGGCGCGAACATCGCCCTGATCAACCGCGACGAGCGGCGCACGCTCGACGTGATCGCGGACAACATCGCCTACATCGAGCTGAACGCCGAGCCATCGTTCATGGAGGAGTACACGTCCTCCTCGTTCCTGCCGCATACGGATCTTGAGCGTTTTCCCGGAGTCCTGGCCCTGCTCGACCGGTGCCGGCTCCGGGCGCATACGAACGGGATTCGCCATACGGAGGCCTGAGGAATGGCACGCTTCCTCTCATCCATGGACGGCCGAGCCACCGGTGTCGGCGGCCTGCCGCACACGGATCCTGCCCGCGCGGTCGACGACGTGCTCGCCGCGTTCCCCGAGGTCCCGTACGCCCCGGGCCTGCCCAACCGCGGGCTCTTCGAACAGATCGTCTGGAACGACGCCCGCACCCTGCCCGGCCTCGAGGTGGTCGAGGGCCGGCTCGTGGTCGATCTCGCGGCCGACCACGCCGAAGCGATGGAGCGGGTCTACCTGGACTTCGTCGAGGGGAATGCGGCGGCGTACGGCCCGGCGCCGGAGACGTACTCGGGCCTCCTCGAGCTGGTCTCCCGCGAACTGCCGTCCGCCGTCCTGGTCAAGGCCCAGGTGACCGGCCCGGTCACGTTCGGAATGCAGGTGGTCGACGCCGATAAGCGGCCGATCCTCTATGACGAGGCCTACGCGGACCTGCTCGGCAAGATGCTCGCGCTCCGTGCCCGCGCGGTCGAGGAGCGGCTCGCCGCGACGGGGGTTCCCGAGACGCTCGTGGTCCTGAACGAGCCGTACTGGGCGAGCCTCGGTTCCACCGTGGTCCCGGTCTCGGACGAGACGGTCCGGCTCGCGTTCGAGGACATCGCGTCCCTCATCGGCGGCGGCCTCGGCGTCCACTGCTGTTCGAACACGGACTGGACCTTCGTGATGGACCTCGACCCGGCCGTGATCTCGCTCGACGCGTACCAGACGGCGACGGAGTTCCTGCTCTACGCCGAGCGGGCGGCGGCGTACCTCGAGCGCGGCGGGATCGTCGCGTGGGGCGTGGTGCCGGCCGATGCCAGCCTCTTCGCGGAGGAGACCGAGGCCTCGCTCGTGACGCGCATGGCTGCGATACGATCGGTGATGGCCGAGTACGTCACCCCGTCGCTCCTCGTGCGGCAGTCGCTGATCACGCCGAGCTGCGGGATCAAGTTCGCGAACGAGGAGGAGGCAGGCCGGATCCAGCGAATGGCCGCGGCCGTCGCCCGTACCTGGCGGGAGGGAGCCTGATGGCACCCGCCGCGCCGTTCCGGATCGCGCTCTCGGGCAAGGGCGGGACGGGCAAGACCACGACGGCCGCGCTCCTGATCGACGCGTTTCGGCGGATGGGCGAGACCCCGCTCCTCGCGGTCGACGCGGACCCGAACGCGAACCTCCACGAGGCCCTCGGCATGGAGGTGACCGAGTCCCTCGGCGCGATGCGCGAGGAGGCATTCACCAAGGCGATCCCGGCGGGGATGTCGCGCCACGACTATGTCCGACTCCGCTTCTGTCAGGTGCTGGTCGAGGGGACGGGCGTGGACCTGATCGCGATGGGCCGGCCCGAGGGGACGGGCTGCTACTGTTTCTCGAACGACCTCCTCTCCGAGTGCCTGGCCGGCCTTCAGGCGGAGTACAGGTTCATCGTGATCGACGCCGAGGCCGGGATGGAGCACATCGCCCGTGGCACGATCGGAACGCCCGACCTCCTGCTGATCGTCTCGGACCCGGGTGCGCGGGGCATGCGGACGGCAACCCGTATCCGCGACATCGCGCTCTCGCTCGGCCTGCCCAAGGACAGAATGTTCCTCGTCGTCAACCGCGTCCGGGCCGGCGCGGCCGAGGTCGGGGGCGAGCCCGTGCCGCTGATCGCCGAGGTCCCGGCCGACCCGGCCGTCGAGGAGGCCGACCTCGAGGGCCGGCCGATCGTCACGGTCCCCGACGACAGCCCGGCCCGGACCGCGGTGGCAGCGCTCGCCGAGAAGATCCTGGAGATGGCCCGGGCCCGCTGAAGGGCCGGGTCATTACTTTTATCTGCTGCCGGGGCAGATTTATTGAGGTCGCACGCGCCGTTGTGGCTTAGCGGTATAGCGGTTGATTCGTAATCAACAGGTCGGGGGTTCGATTCCCTCCAACGGCTCTATGATAAATTATTTGATTTTCTACATTTATCAATAAATTTTAATTAATGAACCAGTCTCATCTTCATCTACCTTGTGCCACCCATCTTGGCCGTGGTGTCGGTGGCAGCCTTCATATCTTGCCCCCCGAAACAGCCTGAGACCCACAGGAGAACGGCCCAAACGGGATTAAAAAGGGTCAGAGGTGATTGAAGAGCCAGACGACGTCGGCGAAATCGACCCGGCCGTTGCCGTTGTAGTCGAACGCCGTCACCGGCACGATAACGGCCGGAGAACGGCCGTATATCGTTGCGTTCTCGGCGCCGGCGTTCCGCCGCCTGTCGCTTGGGCGTCGGCGATGATGCC
>JADGNL010000169.1 GCA_017883495.1 Methanomicrobiales archaeon
CAGTACGTCCAGACCCGACACTTCTGGTAGAAGAGAGATGGAGGGGGACCGTCACATGATCGCCTCGAGCTTCTGCTCGAGGAAGTCGAGGCCACGCTTGATGTCCTCGAGGTTCTTGCCGCCGGTCAGGATGATCTTGCCCGAGCTGAAGAGGAGCGCGACGATCTTGGGGTCCTTGATCCGGTAGACGAGCCCGGGGAACTGCTCGGGCTCGTACTCGATGTTCTCGAGGTTGAGCGTGATCACGACCTTGTTGAGGTTGATGTACTTGCCGATGTCGTACGAACAGACGATGTTCGTGACCGCGACGCGCGGCTCGTCGTAGCAGGCCACGCCGGCGGCACTGAGCGAGGCCATGATGAACCCGAGGCCGTCCGCGAGCGCCTGCTTGTCCCGGAGCCCCGTCAGCACGACCTTGCCCGAGCTGAAGATCAGGGCCGCGATCTTCGGATTCGCGATCCTGTAGACCGCCCCCGGGAACCGCTTGGTATTCAGTTCGCAGGCCGGAATGCGTCCCGACACCTCGACGAGATCGATGGAGTCGGCGATCGAGCCGGAGGCGACGATATTCTCGATCTTGAGCGACTCGTATCGTTTCTCTTCCATCAACGTATCTATCTCGTCCTTTAAAACATAAGGATTCCGGGGAACCTTTATGGACGCTCCCCGATAGGCGAAAACGGCCCGGATCGGCGATGTCTTAATAGTTACGGCACGCCAACCGCTTACTGTTTGATATGGCCGAGCAGCACAACATGGTCGATTACGACGAGGCCTACGCGAACTTCCGGATCGAGGTCCCGGAGTACTACAACTTCGGCTTCGACGTGATCGACGCGTGGGCGCGGCGGGACCGGAACAAGCTCGCGATGATCTGGACGGACCAGCAGGGCGCCGAGAGGAAGTACACGTTCTGGGATATGATGAGCCTCTCGAACGCGGCCGCGAACATCCTCCTGAACTACGGGATCCACAAGGGCGACCGCGTGATGCTGATGCTCCACCGGGTGCCCGAGTGGTGGTTCCTGACGGTCGCGCTGATCAAGCTCGGCGCGGTGGTCTCGCCGGCGCCGACGATGCTGACGCCGAAGGACATCCGGTACCGGGTCGACCTCGGCCAGTTCAAGATGGTGATCACGGACATGGAGTCCGCGCCGAAGGTCGACGAGGTCTACGCGGAGTGCGCGTCCCTGATGAGCCGGCTCGTGATCGACGGGGAGCGCGGCGGCTGGATCTCGCTTCCCCGCGAGATGACGTACCCCGCCCCGGTTTCGCACAAGCTCGTGAAACTCCCGGGAATGTCGCGGACACGGTCCACGGACCCGATGATCATCTTCTTCACGTCGGGCACGACGGGCGAGCCGAAGATGGTGCTGCACGACCAGTCGTACCCGCTCGGCCACATCGTGACGGCCGAACTCTGGCACGATCTCCGGCACAACGACCTGCACTTCACGCTCTCGGACACGGGCTGGGCCAAGTCGGCCTGGGGCAAGATCTTCGGGCAGTGGATCGCGGGCGCGGCGATCTTCGTGTACGACATCCGCGGTCGGTTCAAGGCGACGGAGATCCTGCCCCTGCTCGAGCGGTACGCGATCACCACCTTCTGTTGCCCGCCCACGATCTACCGGATGCTGATCCTGGCCGATCTCGACAAGTTCGACTTCACCGAGCTCCGGCACTGCACGTCGGCCGGGGAGCCGCTCAACCCCGAGGTGATCCGGGTCTGGAAGGAGGCGACGGGGGTGACGATCTACGAGGGGTACGGCCAGACGGAGACCGTGCTCTGCATCGGGACGTTCCCGCCGATGGAGGTCAAGCCGGGCTCGATGGGCAAGCCCGCGCCGGGCTGGGTGGTCGAGCTCCACGACGACGACGGCCGGCCCGTCGGCATCAACCAGGAAGGAAGGATCGCGGTCAAGACCGACCCGCGGCCGGTCGGGCTCTTCCGCGAGTACCTGGGCTCGGAGGAGGAGAACGAGCGGGCGTTCGTGGACGGCTGGTACTATACGGGCGACAAGGCGTACATGGACGAGGATGGCTATTACTGGTTCATCGGCCGCGACGACGACGTGATCAAGTCGTCGGGGTACCGGATCGGGCCGTTCGAGGTGGAGTCGGCCCTGCTCGAGCACCCGGCCGTGCAGGAGGCGGCCGTGGTGGGCTCGCCCGATGTGATCCGCGGGCTGGTGGTCAAGGCGTTCGTGGTGCTCACGCCGGGCTTCAGGCCGTCGGAGACGCTGGTGCGCGACCTCCAGGCGCACGTGAAGAAGACGACGGCGCCGTACAAGTACCCGCGTCTGGTGGAGTTCGTGGACGCCCTACCGAAGACGATCTCGGGCAAGATCAAGCGGAACGAGCTCCGGGACGCCGAGCTCAGGAAGTTCCAGAACGGGAACAACTCCGCGGCGTAAACGGCGCGGGACGCCAATCTTTATCTTTCCGCCCCCCGAATATATGGAAGCGCGAGGGTAGCCAAGCCTGGTCAACGGCGCTGGATTCAGGGTCCAGTCTCGCAGGAGTTCTTGGGTTCAAATCCCATCCCTCGCATTCTTCTCAGAAACTTTTTTAAAACCGTGCCGACCGAACGGCTCTCCCCTCCCAAGCGGCCCGTTGGATATCCACCCGCTCGCCGTCTGCACAAAGATCGTGGCTCCGGCGATCATGCAGGCGTGTCGGCCGAGCGTTCGAGGTACCGCGGGACCATCATGTGGTTCGCATGCCGCGCGACGGTCGAGGAGTCCTCGAGCACGCACGTCATCCGCTCCCGATAGATCGAGGGACCGAGCGCGTCGACGCGTCGCAATGGGCAACTCGGCCCGAACGGCGACGCCGTATCGCCGTGATCGGGTGGATCAGTACGAAGAGATATTAAGGAGGTCCGCTGATGAGAACCCTGCAGAGCAATCTGGGAGAGTAACCTCAAATGGATAACAGAAGATTTGGCGGACCGCAGCGTGGCGGTTCCAGGAATTTTGGTAGCAGCGGCCCGAGAGAGATGACCAAGGTCACCTGTTCGGACTGCGGAAAAGAGTGCGAGGTCCCCTTCAAGCCAACAGAGGGTCGCCCCGTCTACTGCTTCGACTGCCTGCCGAAGCACAGGCAGCAGCGCTTCTAATCGACCTCCGGGGCTGCCTGCTGGCGGCCCCCACCTTTTTAAGAGCGATCCGGGCCACCAGCACCGTCGTGTCGGCCCCCAGGAGCCGTCTCAGGATTCGCCGGGTTCATCGTCGGCCAGGGACGGGGAAAGAGGATGCGGACGCGAGCTGACGCCGTAGAGGTAGCGCTTTGCTGGCCGGCCGAGCTCCGGCCCGCGGGCAGGCCAATCGCGAAGAGCGGCGGCCCGCTCGGGCAGTGTACCGGCCGGGGTGAAACGAGAGCCCCGTGGCACTCCGCCTCCTTCGCCACCCCGAGCAGCGCTCCGACCACGGCGGTCCCGAGCGGTCCGAGCGAGATCGGTCCGAATCCGGCTCCCGACCGTTACTCCCGGCCCACTGTGATCGCTCGAGGGATAGTGACCCGACGTAAGGGTATATACCGCGGAAGACCCCATGGTAGTGTCCGGAGCGAGGTAGGGTAGTCAGGAGATCCCGACGGGCCCATAACCCGTAGACCGATGGTTCAAATCCATCCCTCGCTACTTCCGTATATTCTCACGTCGCTTCCGACGTCCTTTCCGTCCCCGTACTCTTCTCTCGAGCGGAATTCTGCGGCCGTGCCGTGATCGTCCGCGTGGCCTTTTCTGCGACGGGCGCGAGGGGAGCCGAGCCGGATCGGGGAGTGTCGAACGTGGCCCGACCGTACGGCGTTCATGGCCGGAGCGGCCTACTTGATCTCGACCCGCTCGCCGGTCTTCATGAAGATCGTGGCCTCGGCGATCGTGCAGGCGTGGTCGGCCGAGCGCTCGAGGTAGCGGGCGACCATCACGAACCTCGTGCACTGGCTGATGGTCCTCGGGTCCTCGAGCATGTAGGTGATGCACTCGCGGAAGATAGAGTGATTGAGCGCATCGACCCCATCGTCCCGCGTCCCGAAGTCCCGGATCATCGAAAGGTCGCCGGACTTGAACGACGAGAGGGCCGTGTCGATCATCCCTCCGGCCATCTTCGACATCTGCGGGATCGAGAGCAGCCGTGCCAGTTGCGCCCGGTCATTGAGGGCCCCAGCCTCCTCGATGTGGCATTCGACTTTCGCGATGGCCTTGCCGTATCGTCCGATCCGCTCGAGCGCTTCCAGTACCTTCAGGCAGGCGACCACGGCCCGCAGGTCCCTGGCCACCGGCTGGTAGAGGGTGAGCACCTCGTATGCCCGGTCTTCGGTCTTGTTGTGCCGGTCGCGGAGCTCCTCCTTCTTCGCGATAACCTGAGCGGCCAGGGCGGCGTCCCGCGAGACCAGGGCGTCGACCGCGTCGCAGAGCATCACGCTAGCGAACGCGCCCATCTCGAGTGTCTCCCGCAACAACATCTCCAGCTCGGCCTCGAACTTCTCCGTCATCCGAACCTCCCCGTGATGTAGCGCTCGGTCAGCTCTTTCGTCGGCCGCTCGAAGACCTGGAGGGTCTCGCCGTACTCAACGAGCTCGCCGAGGTACATGAACCCCGTGAAGTCGCTGACGCGCGCGGCCTGCTGCATGTTGTGCGTCACGATGATCACCGTGTAGTTCTGTTTGAGGTCGTCGATCAGGTCTTCGATCTTCGCCGTCGCGAGCGGGTCGAGAGCCGAGCAGGGCTCGTCCATCAGGATCACGTCCGGCTCGACCGCGAGCGTCCGGGCGATGCAGAGCCGCTGCTGCTGCCCGCCCGAGAGACCGAGCGCGGACTCGTGCAGCCGATCCTTCACCTCGTCCCAGAGAGCGGCCTGCCGAAGCGAGCGCTCGACGATCGCGTCGAGTCCCTTCCGGTCCCTCTCGCCGTGGACGCGGGGACCGTACGCGATGTTCTCGTAGATCGACTTCGGGAACGGGTTCGGCTTCTGAAAGACCATGCCGACCCGCTTCCGGAGCTCGACCACGTCGTACGCCGGGTCGTTGATGTCGGCGCCGTGGTAGAGGACGAGACCGCCGACGCGGCAGTCGGGCACCAGGTCGTTCATCCGGTTGAAGCAGCGGAGCAGGGTCGACTTGCCGCAGCCCGACGGCCCGATCAGGGCCGTGACCCGGTTCGCCCGTATCGGGATCGCGATCTCCTTGAGTGCCCGGACGGGGCCGTACCAGAGGTCGAGCCCCCGGGTCTCGATGATCGTCTCGGGTGTGGTGGGTGTCATTGTCATCTAGAGTCTCAAAGCGGTGTGGTATCTGGTGCGGACGGCGATCGCGACCGCGTAGATCGCGGAGACGAGAAGGATCAGGACCAGCGCGGTGCCGTACTGGTTGGTCTCCGCGCCGGGCACGTTGGTCGCCAGGATGAAGAGGTGATACGGGAGCGCCATGACGGGGTCGAAGACCGAGGCCGGGAGATACCGCTGCGAGAAGACGACCGCCGTGAAGAGGATCGGCGCAGTCTCGCCGGCCGCCCGTCCGATCGAGAGGATCGTCCCCGTGATGATGCCCGGCGCCGCGGGCCCCAGCACCACGCGGCTGATCGTCTGCCACCGCGTCGCGCCGAGCGCGAGCGAGCCCTCGCGCAGTCCCTGCGGGACCTGCCGGAGCGCCTCCTCGGTCGTCCGGATGATCGTCGGCAGGACCATCAGCCCGAGCGTCAGCTGTCCCGCGAGCATCGAGACCCCGAACCCGAGGAAGAGGACGAGGAACGTGAGCCCGAAGAGGCCGAAGACGATGGAGGGCGTGCCGTTGAGCAGGTCGACCCCGACGCGGATGAGACGGGTGAGACGGCCCTCGCGCCGGTACTCGACCAGGTAGATCGCCGCGCCGATCCCGAGCGGGAGGGCGAAGGCGATCGAACCCGCCACGAGGTACAGCGTGCCCACGATCGCCGGGAAGATGCCGCCCGCGCGCCCGAGGTCCCGGGGAGACCCGGTCAGGAACTCCCAGGAGAGGGCGGGGAGCCCCTTCGAGACGATGTCGAAGAGGATGATCGCGAGGATCAGGAGCACGACCCCGACGGCTGCATAGAGGAGGAGGAAGGCGAGCTGCTGGCTCCGGCGGCGGGAGAGGCGGGGAAGCGCGAATGCGAGCACTATGATGACCATCAGCGCCGCCCCCGCGGAGACGAGGCCCCCGACGGCGCCGATCACGGCCGCGACAAGGAGCGCGAGCAGACCGAGAACGACCTTTCCCGTCTGGGGGGAGTCGACGATTCCGGAGAGACGGAGCGACACGCCCTTCTTCCGCCCCGTTGTCCGGGCGTTCAGGCGCGCGAGGATGCGGGTCGCCCCGAGGTTGACGGCGAGCGTGATCAGAAGGAGCACGGTCGCGACCGCGAAGAGCGCGTGGTAATGGAGCGAGCCGATCGCGACCTCGCCCATCTCGATCCCGAGGGTTCCGGTCAGGGTCCGCACGGGCGAGAGGACGTTCGTGATCGGCGAGGGGATGATCGCTGCGTTCCCCGTCACCATCAGGACGGCCATGGTCTCGCCGATGGCACGCCCCATGCCCAGGATGATGGCGGCCGTGATCCCCGAGAGGGCCGCCGGGACCACGACCTGCCGGATCGTCTGCCACCGCGTCGCGCCGAGCGCGAGCGAGCCCTCGCGGAACTCGCGGGGCACTGCGGCGATCGCGTCCTCAGAGACCGAGATGATCGTCGGCAGGGACATGATCCCCAGCAGGATCGCACCGGCCAGCATCGACTCTCCGGACGGCACCTGGAAGGTGATCCGGAGAAACTCGACGAGGACGATCAGGCCGAAGAAGCCGTATACGACGGAGGGTATGCCGGCGAGGAGCTCGATCGCCGGCTTGACCGCTACCTTGACCCGGTACGGAGCGAGCTCGGAGAGGTAGATGGCGGTTGCGATTGAGAGCGGCACGGCGATGACCATCGCGCCGATCGTGACCAGCAGCGTGCCCACGATCAGCGGGAGGATGCCGTAGGCCGGGGGGACGAAGGTCGGGCTCCAGGTGGTGCCCGTGAGGAACGGGACGAGACCGATCTCCTGGAAGGCGGGAAGGCCGTCCCAGACAAGAAAGAGCAGGATGAAGAAGACGATGACAACGGCGAACAGAGCGCAGAGGAGCCAGAGACCGGAGATGATCGACTCCCTGTTCACGCTCCTTGGAGGTACTCGCGGCACCTCGGCGACCGTGAACGTCTGTTCCATGGGAAAAAGGGGGAGGTCTGAGGGTCGGCTCACGCCGTCCTGGTGATCGCGACGAACCCCTGCTCCTCGACGATCTTCTGTCCGTCGGGGCTGAGCGTGAAGTCGATGAAGTCCTTCGCGAGCCCGGTGGCATCGCCGCTCGTCAGGTAGAAGAGCTGGCGCGAGAGCGGGTAGTAGCCCGTGACCACGTTGTTGACGGTGGGCGGAATACCCGTGCCGTTGACCGAGATGTTGAGCGCTTTGACCGTGGCGTCGACGTACCCCATGCCGACGTAGCCGATTGCGCCCGGGTTCGGGGCGACCGAGGACTTGACCCCGCCGTTCGAGTTCTTCTCGAGCATCGTGGAGACCGTCGCGTTCGTGCCCATGATCTTCGTGTTGAAGAACTCGCGCGTGCCCGAGGCCGAGTCGCGGCCGATCACGACGATGGGCTGCGCCTTGCCGCCGACGTCCTTCCAGCTGGTGGCCTTCCCGGTGTAAATGTCCTTGATCTGGGCGAGCGTGAGGCTCGAGAGATCGTTCGAGGGGTGGACGATCATGACGATGCCGTCGCGGGCCATGGGGATGATCTTGAGATCGGGGTACTTCGCCTTCTCGGTGTCCTGGACATCGCGCGAGGACATGCCGATCTCTGCGGTCTTCCCGCCGGCCGCCTGCACGCCGACACCCGAGCCGCCGCCGGAGACCTGAATGTCTGCCCCGGCGTTCAGGGCCTGGTATGCCTCGGCCAGCGCCTGCGCGATGGGCAGGACCGTTGTCGAGCCGGTGATCGAGATCTTGCCCTTGGCGCCGTTCGAGACGAAGGTCCCCGCGGTCGCGGGAGCGGTCGTGGCCGACGACGCGGTCCCGACCGTGGCGATCGGGGTGCCGATGGCCGCGGTCGTCGCGGTCGGGACCGTCGTCGAGGGTGCCTGGGTCGGGGTCGGCGTGGCCGAGCCGCCCGTACCGGTGCAGCCGGCAACGAACAGCGCGCCGATGACGACGGCGGCCATTCCGAGCAGGAGGAGAGTGGTACTGTGAGACTTCATGGTTTCATATCTCTTACGCCGTGACGAGTATAGGGATATTCGACGGAGAATCAATAGCCGTACCGAGACTATTGAGAAGAAAGGAGAGGTATTGAATAGATAGATAACGCACCCTAGATCGGCGATCATGGACATACGGCGCGTTCAGATGACCGGGGGATCGTCCCTTGTGGTCACACTTCCCAAGGAGTGGACCACGGCCATGCGGATCCAGAAGAACGACCCCGTCCGGGTCATGGCCCAGCCGGACGGGACGCTCCTGATCTCGGCCGCGATCACCGACGACCAGGAGCAGCGGACGAAGGAGCTGGACACGAGCTCGTGCACGAGCCCGACGTTCCTCTTCCGAACACTGATCGGCTGTTACATCGCCGGGTACTCGGCGATCACCGTGCGCTCGAAGGCCCGACTGCGGCCGTTCATCCGAACGGTCGTGCGCGACTTCACCCAGATGACGATCGGGCAGGAGGTGACGGAGGAGTCGGAGACCACGATCCGGATCAAGGACCTCCTGAACCCCAGCGAGCTCCCGTTCGAGAATACGCTGAAGCGGATGTTCGTGATCGTCAGGTCCATGCACGAGGACGCGATCACCGCGATCGAGAAGCAGGACGTCGAGCTCGCCGGCGAGGTAGTCGAGGGGGACCGGGACGTGGACCGTCTCCAGTGGCTGATCGCCCGGCAGACGAACATGGTCATGAAGGACGCGAACCTCGCGCGGAAGATGGAGGCCTCCCCCGGGGAGGCCTCGAGCTTCGCGGCCGTCGCGCGGATCCTTGAGCGGATCGGCGACCATGCGGTCCGCATCGCCAAGAACGCGGTCGTGCTGGCCGAGAACGGGGTCGAACAGGAGATCGTCGTCCGCCTGCGGACGGCAAGCGCCTTCTCGCTCGGTGTCCTCGACCGGGCCCTCGCCTCGTTCTTCACGCGGGACATGCACCTCGCGAACCGGACGATCGAGGAGGTGCGGGAGGTCGAGACCATGGCCGAGGAGATTCACACCATCGCCCTCTCCCTGCCGGCCGGTCCCGCTGTCGCGGTTGGGTACATCGCCGAGTCGATCCGCCGGGTCGGCGAGTACTCGAGCGACATTGCCGAGACCGTGATCAACCACGCTGTCGAGGGGAAGGCGTAGGCGACGGGGCTCCTCCCGGGATCGGGACAGGCCGACAAATCTCGTCGGCCCCGCAGACGCGGCCGTCGAGGAGCACGAGCAGTCCCTCGTGCGGCACGCCGACGCCGGCGGTGCTGCGGGCCTCCCGGCGGAGATTCCGGCGGGAGGGTGAGAGGCGGGGCTCTTCCGGGCACCGACAGGGTGCGACCGCGATATTGATCGCCGCGTTCACGTCCGCATGCGCGACGAGGCCGCAGGCCGGGCACTCGAACCGCTTTCGATGCCGGTGCCCGACGGCGCCGCAGCGGTGACAGCGCTTCGAAGTCGCGGTCGGATCGACGTAGATGACGGGCACCCCGGCCCGCCGCGCTCGGACCTCCACCATCTGCTGAACCTGAAGGAAGGGACGGGACGGGCCGCAGTCCATCCGCGGGAGAGGATGGGAGAAGAGCCGTTCGAACTTGATCCCGCACGCGAGCCGGCGGGCGACACGGACGATCTCGCGTGAGACCTTGAGGCATGTCGCTTTCTCGAGGGCGCGGAGACGATTTCGGAGCTTTGTGAGGCGGCGGCTCCGGCGCGGGCCGACAGGAAACTCGAGATGGTGCGAGAAGAGGGACCCGGCCTGACCGAGACGAAGGACGAGCCCGGTCACGGGCTCGGCGAGGACCGCGAGGTGGCCGGTCGTGTTCAGGTCCACACCGACCCAGCGATCGGGGACGAGTGGAGCTGGAATTTCTTCACCCCCCCATGGCCACGGGGCGGTCGGCCGACGGGTCCTGCGTCGATCTGGTGCGTTGTCGCATACATCGATATTACCGCAGATGGTATATATTTTTTCTATGAATCTATATTTTCCAGAACCTCCACAATATTTTTATGGAGCCACGTGCCACACTATGTCTGGTCTTCGGCGGAAGGTGGTGGGCCTGCCGGGGCCGCTCTTCATCCAATGCGCACAGTCAACCCCCGATCGGCCGGGAGGGCCAAGCCTTCCTCCCGGCGGATCACCACTATCGGGTTTCCCGAATGGCTGATCTCGCCGAGGACACCGGGCCTTTTCCCCTCTGCGGAGCGTAGCTGCGGAAGAGTCAGACGACAGGGCGACGGCCCTGGGATGAGGGGGGGCATGGACGTGACGGTTCTCGCTGGAGCTCTGGCCATCACCCGAACCGCGAAGGGAAAATATTCGGTGCGCCGGACTCGCGCGGCCTCTCGAGCCGTTTTCAGCCCATTCGGGAGGGCTGTCGCCCGTGGTCAATAGAGGGCGCGGCATTACATGTTTCGTGATCGGGAGCAGACACGGGGGTTAAGACTTCGCCGTTGACGGCATCTCGGCATCGGCCGACAAAACTCCGGCATCCACCGGTGTTATCTCCGTTGCTGCCTGACCCGCGCCTCGTTCTCCTCCATCCGGGCCCTGACGATAGCCTCGACGAGGGCCGAAGGGAGAGGGTGTTCGGCCGTGAACCGGATGGTCGTGCCGGAGGTGCGGAAGCCCTCGAGCTCGCTCGCGAACCTCTCCAGTACCGGGCGGCTCACCGCGATGAGGCTGCAGTGGTCTTTGAACGCGGCGAAATGGACCACGGGACCGTGATATTTGTACGTCGGAATCCGGTAGCTGATCAGTTCCTCGGCCCCCGGCGCGGCCGTCCGGATGGTCGCACGGAGACGTTCGAGAACGGCCCGCTGCCCCTCCGGGAGGGCCGCGAGGTAGTCGTCCACGGTCTCAGCCGGCTGGTCGTCCCGGCCAGGTTTCGCGCTCATTGCCGTCTCCTCATCCCTTCTCATGGCCTGGTCCGATATTAAGGGCGCGGATGGCGGGCGGTACCGTAACCTTGATTCGTCCTCGCGTGAGAGGAACCGTACCATGTGCGGGCGGTATTCGCTTCTCTGCACGGACGACCTCGGCAACCGGTTCCGGGTTTACGACCCCTCGCTCGGCCGCCTCTCACGGTTCAACGTCGCGCCGTCCCAGACCATGCCCGTGATCGTGCGGCGCGAGCGGGCCGAGCTCGTCCCGATGGGGTGGGGGCTCGTCCCGCGCTGGGCGAAGGAGCCGGGGCGTCCCGGGGGCCTATCAACGCGCGGGCCGAGACGCTTGCCGAGCAGCCCATGTTCCGCGGCCTGCTCGGAGACAACCGGTGCCTGGTGCCGGCGAGCGGCTTCTACGAGTGGAGGCGGGACAGCCGCGGTCGGAAGACGCCGTATTACTTTCGCCTGAAGGATGCGAACCTCTTCGCCTTCGCCGGCCTCTACGACGTCCGGCGCGATGCCGGCGGCGCTCCCCTTGCCACGTACGCGATCATCACGACGGCGGCCAACGGGACCGTGGCCCCGATACACGATCGCATGCCCGTGATCCTCCGGCGGGAGGACGAGGAGCGCTGGCTCGGCGGCGGACCCCTGCCACCGGAGACAGTGCGATCGGTTCTCGGGCCGTACCCCGCCGACGCCATGGAGGCGCACCCGGTCTCGTCGCAGGTCAACAGCCCGGCATCGGACGACCCGTTCCTGATCGCGCCGCTCGAGGAGGAGGCATGATGCCGCCGGAGGACGGTGCTGCGGAGGGCGCCTCCGGCATCGAGCCCGGCAGACTGTCGATGGCGGACCTCCTCCGCCTCGCCGATGCCGTTCCTCGCCTGGATCGCCTGGTCCTGCTCGTCACCCTGCGCGCGGGAGGAGACCGCGGGGCCATCATCTTCGAGATCCTCGAGGGGTTGCGGAATCACCTCGACGCCACGGAGCTCGCGGGGGGACCGAGCGGCGAGCACGAGCGGGCCGATGCGATCTGCTCGTGGTTCGACGGGCGGATCGCCGAGGAAGAAGCCCGGGCGAGGGCGACGCGGACGTGAGGCGGACCATCGTCGCGATCGACGAGCGGCGGTGTACGGGCTGCGGCCTCTGCACGCTCGACTGCCCGACCGCCGCTCTCGAAGTCCGGGACGGATACTCGCGCCTCGCCGACGACCGCTGCTGCAACGGCGGCGGCGCCTGCGTCGCGGCCTGCCCCACGGGAGCGATCGTTCTCGCCGGACGCGAGGCCCGGCCGTTCGCCCCCGGCCGACGTAGGGATTGACCGCGATCGGGGCAGTTATATCCGCCCGCGCCGATATATAAAGGATCGGCATGAGCGACGGTCTCTCTCCCGGCATGCGTCAGTACAACGCAGCGAAGCGGCAGCACCCCGACGCCCTCCTGCTCTGCCGGATGGGCGACTTCTACGAGACGTTCGGGGCCGACGCCGAGACCGTCGCCCGCGAGCTCGACATCGTTCTGACTTCCCGCGGCACCGACGCCGACGGCAACAGGATCCCGCTCGCCGGGGTTCCGTACCACGCGGCCGAGTCGTACATCGCCCGCCTCGTTCGGAAGGGGTACCGGGTCGCGATCGCCGAGCAGATGGAGGACCCGAAGAAGGCCAAGGGGATCGTGAAGCGCGAGGTCGTCCGGGTCGTGACTCCCGGCACGCTCGTGGACGGGGCCATGCTCGAGGCCCCGCAGGCCCGGTACCTGATGGCCGTCGCCCCCGGCCCCGAGCGCACCGGGATCGCCGTCCTCGACGCCTCCACCGGCGAGTTCGCAGCCTCGGCCGTCCCGAACGCCGAGGCCCGCGCCGCCGTGATGGCAGAGGCCGTCCGCCGCTCGCCCGAGGAGGTGCTGGTCCCCGAGACCCTCGCCGGCCCCGTCCTCGAGGCCGTGGCGTCGCTCGAGGCCGTGACCACCCGTCGTCCGGCCCTCGCGTTCGAGAGCACGGAGACCGCCCGCTACCTCGCCGGCCGATTCGGCCGCAGCTTCGAGAACGACGACCCCGCGGCCGTTGCGGCAGCCGGCGCCGCGCTCGCCTACGCCGAGGCGATGCACCACGCGCAGCTCCCCCAGGTGAGCGGCCTCTCCCTCGCCGCGGCCGGCGCCGCTCCTCCTGTCCTCGATGCGATCACGGTGCGGAACCTCGAGCTCGTCCAGCCCGTCCGCGACGGGAAGAAGGGCGCGACCCTGATCCAGGTCCTCGACCGAACGGTCACGCCCATGGGCGCCCGCCTCCTCCGCGCCCGGATCGTCCGGCCGCTCGCGGACCCCGCCGCGATCAACCGCCGCCTCGACGCGGTCGGGTTCTTCGCGGCGAGCACGGTCGCACGGCGAGACCTCCGCCGCCGCCTCGGCGCGGTCGCCGACCTCGAGCGGATCGCCGGTCGCATCGCCTACGGCAACGCCTCGCCGCGCGACCTCGTCGCCCTGCGCCGGTCCCTCGAGGCCCTGCCCGGCATGACGACCCTCCTCGCATCCGCCGCCGACCTCCCGGCACTCCTTGCCGCGGCACTGGGCGAGCTCGGGGATCACGCGGGCGAGGTAGCGCTCGTGGCCGCCGCGCTCGTCGACGACCCGCCCGCCGTCATCCGGAGCGGAGGCATGGTCCGGACCGGGTACGACCCCGAGCTCGACCGTCTCCGCGGTCTGGCCACGACGGGGCGCGACTGGGTGGCCGCGCTCCAGCAGGCCGAGCGCGAGCGAACGGGAATCCGGACCCTGAAGATCGGGTACAACCGCGTCTTCGGCTACTACCTCGAGGTCCCGAAGTCGCAGGAGGCCCGCGTTCCGCCCGAGTACGAACGACGGCAGACGACCGCGACCGGCGAGCGCTTCACCGTGCCCGGCCTGCGCGAGAAGGAGGCCGAGATCGCGCACGCGGACGAGCGGCTCGCCGAGCGCGAGCAGGAGGTCTGGCAGGGGCTGATCGAGGCCCTTCGTCCGGCCGTGCCGCAGCTCCAGGCGGCCGCGCGGGCTGCGGGCCTCCTCGACCTCTTCG
>JADGNL010000170.1 GCA_017883495.1 Methanomicrobiales archaeon
AAAGAGCATGCTAGTATTATGGACCATTACCACCGAGGGTGGGCCAAGCTGCTGGGTGGTCCGGCGGGAAGTTGGCTCTTGTTGATCGGACTCTGATGTGGCGACGGGCACTTCTTCAGCTTTATCGGACTCGCTTCCGGTCATACGCTGGTCCTCGTGGTACTGGCGATCATACTCATAAGCTGGTGATCTATCGCCGTGCTGGCATTTCAGGGTTGCGACCCGGTTTCGTCGAGAAAGAAAGAGGTAGAGGGCTTCCCGCCGGTTTGAGACCGCGTCCATGGCGGCCATGACGATCGCGCCAAACCCGAGGCAGATCACGACGAACTTGACGAGGCCGCCGAGGAACGGGATCAGGTAGAGGACGTTCAGCACCACGAAGCCGATGATGAAGAGGGCGTAGACATTCCCTCCGAGACGCGTCTTCCCCGCGATCAGCCGGCCGAGCGCGAGCGAGACCACGAGTCCGGCCAGCATCACGCCGGCGATGACGAAGAGCCACCCGAGGACCGCGATCGGGATCCCGACGACCGTGACGAGCAGGATCATCCCGAGGATCACGGCACCCACGAGGGCGGCAAGACCGATAGCGAATGCGGGGATCGGCCGCTCGAGGACGCGCGTCTCCACAGCGCGGGCGGTAGCCGGTGCCACGGCCAGAAGCAGGAGTCCGAGGATCAGGTAGCCGACGGTCACGAGGAGCGAGAGAACGGCCACAATTCCCGCAATGAGAGCGGCGATCCCGCCGCCGACACCGGGGCCGCGCCCTGTCTGGTTACCGGCGGACCGGTTCCCGGTCGCCGAGTACTGGACGCTGCCGGCCGTCCCGCTGTTCGTGAAGGTCCCGGCCTGAACCGTGAGGGTCCCGTTGACGGCGCCCTGGTGCGTGAAGGTGCCGCCCGAGACCACTGCGTCGCGGCCGATCCGTGCGCCGGGGCCGAAGACGACCTCGCCGCCGGTCGCGATCGCGTTCCGCGCGACAGTGCTGTTCAGATCTATTCGCCCGCCGGCGAGGACGACTTTCCCGCCGACCGTGCCGTTCACGTGTACGGTCCCGCCGGCCGCTATCACGTCGGCCGCGACCGGTGCATTGACCTGGACATCGCCGCCGGCTGCGATCAGCGAACCGACGGGGGCGTCGATCACGAGCGTACCTCCGCTCGCGAAGACGTCGTCGTCGGTCGGCTCCGAGATCACGGTCGTGCCGCTGCCGCTGACCATCCGGAGAGCCGATGCGCCGGAGACCAGGAGAAGGACGAGGCAGAGTGCCGCGAGGATGCGAAACGCGTTCATGCCGATGCATGCACCGGGCGAGTATTAAAATAGGCTGTTTCGCTCAGGCGCAGCGCTCGCCGAGGTACCGGATGAGGCCGTGGAGCCCGTCGGCCGCCGGGTGGATCTCGTAGAAGTCGCCGAGCCCGTCGGCGGGGAGACCGTGCCGGATCAGCTCGGCCAGGTACATCACGGAGAGGGCCGCATCGGGAGCGGCGGCTG
The DNA here is from genome assembly GCA_017883495.1 of Methanomicrobiales archaeon. Lineage (GTDB taxonomy): Archaea > Halobacteriota > Methanomicrobia > Methanomicrobiales > Methanospirillaceae > UBA288. The sequence continues at coordinate 1,495 of JADGNL010000170.1, forward strand.
CGACTCCGGCCACCCGCGTGCCCGTCTCGTCGAGGAAGACCTTTGCCACGCCGGTCTCGCGCGCCGGCACGGCGAAGAACGAGCCGGGGCCGGCCGGCCCGGGGATCGCATACGACGAGGAAGCCGAGTCGTCCATTGCCCAGGCATACTGGTTGCCGAGACGGAACCCGCGCGGGATCAGCCGGTACTCCATCCGCGTCTCCCACCCCAGAACGTTCTCGGCCGCGACCCGCCCCTCCTGCCGGGCGACAGGGGTCAGGTACGGCGGGCCGGTCACGTCGCCGCAGGCATAGACTCCGGGGATGGAGGTCCGCATCCGATCGTCGACGACGATCGTCCCATTCTTCCGTTTCTCGAGCCCGGCGCACTCCTCGCTGTTCGGGAGAAGGCCGATCGCGGCGATCACCGCGTCGACCTCGACCGACTCCTCGACCCCGTCCGACAGGAGCGTGACCCCGGCCACGCGGCGCCCGCCGTCGACCGAGACGAGCCCCGTCCCCTCCCGGACCCGAACACCCGCGAGCTCCGTCCGGGCGAGCCGGGCGAGGTGCGGGTCGAGGCCGGGGAGGAGGCCGCTCCGGACCACGAGCTCGACCTCCGCGCCGAACGCGGCGAAGATATACGCGAACTCCGCGGCCTGGACGCCGCCGCCGACGATCGCGACCCGGTCGGGCACGGTCTTCATCGAGGCGAGGGTCGCGGCCGTGTACACCCCTTCCCGCGAGATCCCCGGAACCGGCGGCAGGGCCGGACGCGACCCCGTCGCGACGATCACGGCATCGGACTCGACTGGCCGGCCGTCGATCACGACCCGGGTCCCGTCGAACCCGGCAGCGCCCTCGAGCACCTCGACCCCCGTGGCCGCCGTCTCCTCCCCGAGAACGCACGTGATCGTCGCCTGGATCTCCGCCGTGGCCGCGAAAAGTCCGCGGAGGTCGACCCGGAGGTCTCCCGCGACCGCGCCGAGCGAGGTCAACCGCCGGGCGTCCATCAGGGTCCGGGCCGCGTCGTTCAGGGCGTTCACGAGCATGCAGCCGTAGGAGAGGCACTGTCCCCCGAGCGTCCGCCGCTCCACCAGCCTCACCTCGCGTCCGGTTCCTGCCAGGTGCATCGCGGCGAACCGGCCGGCGGGCCCGCCG
>JADGNL010000171.1 GCA_017883495.1 Methanomicrobiales archaeon
CCCCGACGCCGCGATTCTTCAGGATCCGGCCGACCGATGCCGCCGTGATCCCCTTGCCGAGACCGCTCATCACGCCGCCGGTCACAAAGATGTACTTCACCCGCTCGCCTCTCGCCGTTAAGGTAGGTGCGCGTCCACAATGAGCCTTGCGGGATTGCCGACAGTGCTCTGTATCAAAGCGTACGATTCCGGGCCGGGCTACCGGCCGTACTACGTGGCACCGACGATCGCTGGGCTCGTCCGGCTCCGCTCGGGGTGTGTTGTGATGCGGTACCGCCGGACCCGCAGCTGGTTCGGGAACCTCCTGCGGCTCCAGGTAGCGGGCGATACCGTCATCATCACCGGACTCACGATGAGCATCCACATGGTCCGGCTCTCCGGGGCTCAGCCCCTCCAACCCACGGCATCGGCCTCGTGGCCGTCAAGACGATCGTCGAACGATACACCGGTTCGACCCGGATCGAGTTCACGCGTGGCGAGGGCTCGACCTGTACCTTCCCTCTGCCTGACGCGTGAGCGACGGATAGCCTGATCCCGGAAATACCATCCCGACCGATACGCTTAAGCCACGAGCGCCCGGGCAGGATACTGATGGCGAATATGGAACCGTCTTCGGTATCGACCACGAAGATGCCTCTCGGGAATGCGGAGCGAATACTGGCGGTCCTGTTCGGGGTGGGATTCATCCTGGGCTTCCTGCTGACCCCGCTGGGATTCGAGACCCGCATGAATGAAATACGGACCCTGGCGTTCGCGGTCTTTTTCGTGACCGTGGGGTTGCTGCTTCCGCTTGCCGGACTGGTCTCGCTGCTGCTCCGACGACCCCGACTCGCCGGCATCCTGGCGATCATCGACGCATCGCTCTCCTTCCTCACCGCGCCCGCCGACCAGGCACTGGTCTTCTTTACGGTCCCCCCGCCGCCCGCCGTTACGATCGGTGAGTTCATTCTCATCCTGGTGGGAATCGGCTACATGCTGTTCGGACAGCGAGTCTACGAGAGGCATCGAGCGGACTGGGGCGACGGGAACTGATTCAGTGGCGGAAGAATCGGCCCGGCCGGAGCCCGGGGTCGAGACGGGCGACTCCAGGCGGTCGTCGCTCATCCGGGCCCGACGTCGCGGGCTCGACCCTCTTCTTCACCCTGCCGGCCGCCCGAGGAGTCGCCTGTGAGCTCGAGTCGGCCGCCGGACAGAGCGGCGCCACGCCGTCGGAGCACGCGAGCAGTGCGATCCGAAAAAATCGGGAGATGTCTGCCGTCCGCGATCAGGCAATCGAAAGCAACGAAATGAGCCCCGTCATCTCGTCGAGACCGCGTACGACGCGGTCGTGATCGTGCAGAGCTTCCCGTCACCGTCGAAGACCTGCCCCTCGCCGAAGATCACGCGTCGGCCCCGCTTGACCACGCGCCCGACGGCCCGGAGGCTGCCCGCGTTCACGCCGCGGAGGAACGACGTGGACTCGGTGATGGTCGCGATCGTCTCGTCCTCGCCGAGCGTCTGGTAGACGGCGAGCACGATCGCCTCGTCCGCGAGCGCTGCATAAAGCCCGCCCTGGACCCAGCCCTCGCCGTTGCAGAAGTCGGGCCTCACCGCGACCGAGAGCTCGCCGACGCCCCCATCCATGCGCACCACCTTCGTGCCGGTCATGGTGAAGAACGGGTTCGCGCCCTCGCCCTCGGCCCGGAGCCGGTCCAGATACGACGTCATCAGAAGGATCTGTTGCCGTCCCGGCCGAAAAAGGTTTTATCGACCCGCAGGGTTATTCACGCCCGCGTGCCCATCATAGGTAGGATTGGCGGCGACGGCGGCCGATCCGGGAGCGGAGTGCAGGTGCCGGACGAGACGACGGGGGAGACGCGCGCGAGCGCTCCGGCCGACTGCACGATCGTGGTCCCCGCCTACAACGAGGAGGAGCGCATCGGCGGCCTGCTCGAGGCCCTCGCCGGGTTCGAGGGGTCCGTGATCGTGGTCGCGGACGGCACGGACCGGACGGCCGACCTGGTCCGGGAGTTCGCCGGCGCTCACCCCGACCTCGCGCTGGTCTGCCTCGAGTTCCCCGAGCGGCTCGGCAAGGGCGGCGGGATCATGGCCGGCTTCCGCGCGGCCGGGACCCCGTATGTCGGGTTCATGGACGCCGACGGCTCGACCGAACCGGCGGAGATGGCCCGGCTCTTCTCGTACCTCGCCGACGCCGACGGCGCCATCGCCTCGCGCTGGTGCGCGGGCGCGGTGGTCCCCGTCCGGCAGGGGCCGGTCCGCCGGCTCCAGTCGCGCGCGTTCAACCGGCTGATCCGGCTCCTCTTCGCGCTGCCGTACGCGGATACGCAGTGCGGCGCGAAGGTCTTCCGCGCCGCGGTGCTCGATCCCGTGCTCGACGAGATGGCGCTCACGGGCTTCGAGTTCGACGTCGAACTTCTCTGGCGCCTCGCCCGGCGCGGCGTGCGGGTGGTGGAGGTGCCGACGGTCTGGTACGACCAGGGCGGCTCCAAGGTCGGCGGCGGGGACTCGGTGCAGATGCTCAGACGCCTGGTCGCGCTCCGGTGGCGATGACGCGCGAGGAGGAGAAGGGCCGCGCCTTCCGACTGCTCGAGGAGGGCGACGCCCCCGGGGCGCTGCTGATCGCGGAGGGGCTGATGCGCGACGGAGCCGAGCCCGAGCTCGCCGTGCTCGCGGCGACCGCGCTCCACCGCCTGGGCCGGAACGAGGAGGCCGAGGCGCACCTGCGCGACCTCGCGCGCCGCCTCCCCGAGGCTTCGTACCTCCACAGCCTGCTCGGGCGTGTCCTCGCGGCCCGGGGCGACGAGCGGGCCATGGCCGAGTTCGCCGAGGCGATCCGACTCGACCCCGAGAACCCCGAGGCCCTTCGCGAGGTCGCCGCATATCTCGCCGGGCGCGAGGACCACCGCGCCGCGGCCGCCCTCGCCCGCCGCCTGGTCGCGCGGTCCCAGCGGCGGGAGGATCGTCTCCTGCTCGTGCGATCGCTCCTCGTCCTCGGCGAGTACGACGAGGCGGTCGGCGTCCTCGAGGCCCCGCCGTCCGGCGCGCCCTCGATCGAGGCGGCCGAGGCCCTGCTCGGGGCGGGCCGCCCCCGGCGCGCGGCCGCGATGGCGGCCGGCGTCTTCGAGGCGACCGGGGACCCGGCCTTTCTCCGGGCACACCTCGCCGCATGGTCGATCTTCGATGCCGAGGGCGCGGTCGCGGCCTACGCGGGCTGGGCCGGGACCTCGGCCGGGATCGACTTCGACCGGGTCCTCCTGCTGAAGTCGCTCGACCGCATCGACGAGGCGCTCGAGGCCGCGGCGGCACTCCGCGAGGCCGACCCCGCGCCGTTCCACCGCCTGGTCGAGGCCGAGCTGATCGCCCTCGCCGGGGACGCCGCAGGGGCGGAGGCCGCGGCCGAGACCCTTGCCCGGGACCTGCTCGGCTCGCTCGAGGACATGGAGACCCTCGAGATCGTGCTCCGCCGGTACGAGGAGCTCCTCCTCGCGGCCCGCCCCGCGCCCGAGGCGCTCGCCCGGTACATCGCGGTCGTGGGCGGAGACCCGACCACGGTCGGCCTGATCCGGATCGGCGAGGCGGCCGAGCGCCAGGGGGCGCTGGGCCCGGCCCGCGACCACCTCTACCGGGCCTACCGGACCGACTTTCTGCGCGGTGGCCTCGCCTACGCCCGGTTCCTGGCGCGGCAGGGGGACCTCCGGGAGTGCGAGAAGGTGATGCTCTACTGCGTCGAACACGCAACCAAGACAGCCGACCTCGAGCGCGTGGCCGAGGTCGCTCTCGACGCCGCCACCGGGATGCACCGGCTGCCGCGGCTGCTCGAGCGGCTCGCCGACCGGCTCGCGGCCCGCCGCGACTCGCTCTCGTCCTTCGGCCAGGAGCTCGCGGCGGTCGCGCTCCTGGCCCGGGCCACGGACGCGTACGAGGCCGGGCGGTACGACCGGGCCAAGGAGTGCTGCCTGGTCGGGCTCGACATCTTCCCGGTCCACGCGGGCGAGCTCCGGCTCGACGACTTCGCGGCCCTGCTCGCGCGGTGCAAGGAGGAGGCCGTTCTCGACCGGCCCGTGCTCGGGCGCACGCGGACCGGCGCGGCCGCGCCCGAGCCCCCGCCCCCGCCGCCCGAGGTCGCGCTCGCGCTCTCGCCCGAGGAGGCGCGGCTGGTGGCGTTCCTGCGCGAGCACCGGTCGGCGACCGAACGCGAGCTCAGGACCGTCCTCGGCACCCGGCGCGTGGCGGGGCTGGTCAACCGGCTGGTCCGCCGGGCCGGGGAGCAGGGGATGACGCTGATCGAGCGGCGCGGAACCGGGGACGAGGGAGAGGAGTATGTCTATGTCGGACGATAGGGGACAGACCGAGAGCGTCAACATCATCAATGCGCTCCGGCGCGGCACCGTGCCCGGGAGCGGCTTATCGCGGCTCGCGGTCGGGATCGAGGTCGAGGAGGGCGTGATCGCCCGGCAGCTCGGGTACGTGGCCGACGGCGGCGGCGACCTGAAGTTCATCAAGGGCGACTACGGCGCGGGCAAGACCTTCCTGCTCGCCCGGGCGCTCGAGATCGCCCAGCAGGCGGGCTTTGCGACCGCGCACGTCGTGGTCTCGGCCGAGACGCCGCTCGCCCGGCTCAGGTCGGTGTACCAGCGGATCTGCGCGAACCTCGCGACGCACGAGGACGAGGCCGCGTTCAAGGCCGTGCTCGACTCGTTCCTCTACGCGATCGAGGAGCGGGTGCTCGAGATCCGCGGCGGCGACCTCGCCGACGACGAGCTCCGCGAGGAGACCGCCCGCTCGATCGAGCGATCCCTCGCCGAGCTCGCCGAGGGCTCGAGCGCGTTCGCGGCCGCCGTCCGGGCCTACTACGAGGCGAACGCGGACGAGGACTACGCCCTCGCCCAGGCCGCGCTCGGCTGGCTTTCGGGCGAGCCGAACGTGGGCCGGCCGTTCCGGGCGAAGGCCGGGGTCCGCGGCACCATCGACGAGACGGTCGCGCTCGCGTTCCTCTCGGACCTCGTGGCCGTGATCCGCGGAGCGGGGTACGCGGGGCTCGTGATCGCCCTCGACGAGGCCGAGACCACGCAGGCGCTGCCCCGCGCATCGCGAGAGAAGGCCTACAACAACCTCCGCCAGATGATCGACCTGCTCGACCGGGGCCAGCTCGCCCACACCTACCTGCTCGTGACGGGGACGCCGTCGCTCTTCGAGGGGGCGAAGGGGATCCGCTCCGTGCCGCCGCTCGCGGACCGGATCGGGACCGTCGGGGACGACGGCTACCGGAACCCGCTCCAGCCCCAGCTCGCGCTCGCGCGCTTCGACGCGCAGAAGCTCGAGCAGGTCGCGCTCCGGGTCATGGATATCTACGCCGAGGCGCACGGCGAGGTCGATCGCGAACGGGTCAGCCATCGGTTCATCCGCGCCCAGATCCGGCAGCTGACGGGCCGCTTCGGCGGCCGGGTCGACGTGATCCCGCGCCTCTTCCTCCGCGAATTCGTGGACGTGCTCGACAAGGCCGCGCTCTACCCCGAGTACGACCCCTGGACCGCGTACCGGTTCGACCCGAAGGAGACGGACATGCCGCTCACCGACGAGGAGGAGGCGGTCATGGTCGTGGAGTGGTGAGGGGCGTGCCCGAACCCGACGGGGTCGTCTTCACCGTCCACGGCCGGGACGAGCTCGACCTGATCGAGCCGCTCTGGCAGGGGCTCGCGGCCCATCACCGCGAGCAGGCGCGGGAGAACGCGCCCGCGTTCCTCGAGGAGATGGAGGCGCGGACCTTCGCGTCCCGCCGCGACGAGCTGCTCGCGAAGAACCGGGACCGCGCGCTCCGGGTCGAGCTCGCCGTCGATCCCGCCCGGGGAGCGCCGGTCGGCTACTGTGTCGCGAGCGGGTCGCCCGGGGGGCACGGCGAGGTCGAGTCGATCTACGTCGACAGGGCGTACCGGAACCGCGGCATCGGGCGCGCGCTCCTCGAGCATGCCTCGGCCTGGATGGATGCGCTCGGCGTGACCGAGCAGGCTCTGCTCGTCTTTGCCGGGAACGACCGGGCCCTCCCGTTCTACGAACGGCACGGCTTCTCACCGCGGTTCGTGGTCCTCGTCAGGAGGGCGTGATGGCGGCGGCACTCCTTCTCGTCGACCTCCAGTGCGACTACTTCCCGGGCGGGCGGTACCCGCTCGTGGGCGCCGACGAGGCCGTCGCCCACGCGGCCCGGCTGCTCGGGGGCGCTCGCCGGTCCGGTCTGAGGACGATTCACGTCCGGCACCTCTCGACCCGACCCGATGCCGCGTTCTTCCTGCCGAATACCGACGGCGCGCTCTTTTTCCCGGCTGTCGCGCCGGCGCCCGGGGAGACCGTGGTCGAGAAGCACTTCCCGAACGCGTTCCGGGAGACCGCCCTCGGCGTGGCCCTGGAAGCGGGGGGCGTCGATCGCCTCGTCGTGGCCGGCATGATGACCCATATGTGCATCGACGCGACGGTCCGGGCCGCGGCCGACCTCGGATACGGAGTCGTGCTCGCGGCCGACGCATGCGCCACCCGCGACCTCGCGTGGCAGGGCCGGGTCGTGCCCGCGGCCGACGTCCATGCCGCATTCCTCGCGGCGCTCGACGGCCGGTACGCGGAGGTCGTATCGGGCCGGGAAGCGATGGCGCGGCTCGAGGAGTAGGGGGCCTGATCGGTCTCTCTCCGACCCCACCCGCTCTTTCCAGATGCGGTTTTTCCCCGCCGTCGAAAGGGCCATACGGGGTTGGGTCGTACCCTTATCCGTGCCGGGCCTCTCGAGACCCGTCTGAGGGACCTGATCCTGCCATGCATCTCCGACGCCTACTCATTCTCCTGCTCATTCTCGCCCTGGCCATCCTGCCGGTGGCAGCGAAGGTCACGGTCCTGCCGCTCGGCGACTCCATCACCCGCGGCGACTACGAGGCCGCCTCGGACAACGGGAGCTGGCGCTACTACCTCGGCCAGCAGCTGGCGACGGGCGGGTACGACGTCGACTTCGTGGGCTCGACCACCTTCCCCACCTACACGCGGTTCACCTTCGACCAGGACCACGACGGGCACGGCGGGTACACGACGGCGATGCTCCTCGCGAACGGAGAGACGGAGCCGCTGAAGGCGTGGATGGCGGCCTACGGCCCGCCCGACGTCGTCCTGCTCATGATCGGCACCAACGACGCCCTCCTGCAGGTGCCGCTCGCGGACCGGCTCCAGAACCTCCGCGGGATCGTCACACAACTCCGGACGAAGAGCCCGAACGTCAGGATCCTCCTCGCGCAGATCATCCCGACGTCCGATGCGACCCGGAACGCGCAGCAGATCGCGCCGTTCAACGCGGTCCTGCCGGCGCTTGCCACGGAGCTCTCGACCTCGCAGTCGCCGATCGTCGTCGTGGACCAGTACGGCGGGTACAACGGGGTCGCCGACAACGGGGCCGACGGGATCCATCCCCTCAAGAGCGGCATGCAGAAGATCGCGGCGCGGTGGTACGCGGCGCTCGTGCCGGTCCTCGCGGCCCCCGGCCCGACCACCACGGTGCCGCCGATCGTCCTGCCCACCCCGACCCCCATCGTCGTGTCGGGCGGCACGGGCTCCGCGGGGGACCCGAACGACGACGGGCTCTTCGAGGATGTGAACGGCAACGGGAGGAAGGACTTCGCCGACGTGGTCCTGTTCTTCAACCGGCTCGACTGGTGCGCGGGCCACGCCCCGTGGGCCTTCGACTTCAACGGGAACGGCCGGATCGACTTTGCCGATGTGACCCGGCTCTTCGACCTCCTCGGCTGAACGCCGCGTCGACGAACAGGGGGAGGCGCTCGCCTCGCGGCCGGAGGGGCGGTTCCGCAACGCTCACGGAAATCGATAGGGGTATCACGAGAAGCGGAGCCGTCGGCTCCGTGACCGACGGTTCGGAAAAGGTGCGATAGCCCGGAGCAGATTCGAACTGCTGTCGGCGGATCCAGAGTCCACCATGATTGACCGCTACACTACCGGGCTGCTTGACCCATATAGGTCGCACTGGACGGTGAAAAAGGTGCCGGAGACGGCCGTCTCACGCGCCCGGACAGCCCCGGCAGACGGCGCAGGCACCCGCGACGGGCGCGACCGACCCGAAGCGCTCGCAGAACCGGGCGAGGTCGTTCGCGTCCCGCCGATGGTAGAGGTGGGGCACGAGCGAGATGTGGGTGTAGGTGCCGACCGCCGCCCCAAGCCGACCGGCGACAGCCTGCTGCAGGCCGACGAGCGCGAACATGTTCGCCCCGGCGGCCGAGAGCATGTCGTTCGAACGGAAGACGACCTGCATGGAGAGGCGCCCGTCGCGGAGCTCGCACTGGACGAGCTGGAGGCAGGGGCAGTCGCGCATCTCCTCGTCCGTGACCGGGTTCCAGGTGATCGCGATCGCCCGCCGGCTGACGGGAGCCTCCTCCAGCTTGCGGACGATGTACGCGACCTGGTCGACCCGGACCGGGGCCTCTTCGCGCACCATCCCCTCGCCCCAGCCGAAGAGACGCGAGTGGTAGTCGTACTCGAAGACGGCCTCCGTGCCCTCGAGCAGGTCCCTGGCATACTGTTCGAGGAACCGGCGCTGGAACCGCGAGGCCGGGCTCGCCATCGGTTCGGCCAGGGGATCGCGGAGCTCGAGGGCGATCGGCTCGCACTCGATCGTCGCCTCGCCGTTCTCGGTCGTGACGGGGTAGCCCTTCTCGAGCACGGTCCTGACGGCCCACTCGTGCGCGGCGCCAATGCTCGGGGCGCGGAACGTCCGCATGCCAGAGCAGCTCGACGCGGAGACGGATAACGATGGCGACGCCGGGGACGCGAACACGGCCGTTCGGTGTTCGCGACGGCGGGCGGCGTGCCGCATTCCCGGTAAACCGGCTACGGCCTCAGTTACGTTCATTTTTCCATTTATTTATTAATCGGGGGAATCTTCACGCGCGACGGCATTGGCTAAATATAAATAGTATTAGCAGTTTATGCTATGATACCTCCATACCGGCCCGCGACCGTCGCCGTCGACCCCCCGGGCCAGCATGACCGGCTCTCCGGGATGATCATGCCATGAGATACCGCCTCTGCTCCGTGCTCCTCATCTGCCTCTGCCTCGCCCCGCTCGCCCTCCACGCCGACGCCGTGGTGAAGATCATGCCGCTCGGAGACTCGATCACCCGCGGCGGCCCCGAGACCGATACGTCGTTCGCGAGCTACCGCTACTACCTCGACGAGTCCCTCCGGGCCTCGGGGTACGGCGTGGACTTCGTCGGCTCGCTCTCGTCGGGCTACACGAAGTTCGTCTTCGACCAGAATCACGAGGGACACGGCGGGTACACGACGGGCATGATGGTCGGGACTCCGTCCTTCTCCCCGCTCGCCGCCTGGCTCGCGGCGTCTCCGACGCCGGAGATCGTGCTCCTCCACGTCGGCACGAACGACGCGCTCACCGGCGTTCCGGTCGCGACCCGCCTGGCGAATGTCAGGTCGATCGTCGGGCTCCTCCGGCAGAAGAACCCGAAGGTCCGGGTCATGGTGGCGCAGATCATCCCGACCGGCGACGCGGCCCTCAACCGCAACGCGGGCCTTGTCGACTACAACTCGGCCCTCCCGTCGCTCGCGGCCGGGATCTCGACCGCGGCCTCGCCCGTGACCGTTGTCGACCTCTCCGCCGGGTACGACGGCGTCGCCGACAACCAGCCCGACGGCATCCACCCCAAGGTGTCGGGGGAGAAGAAGATGGCGGCGGCATGGCAGCGCGCGCTCGCGCCGATCCTCGCCGCGCCAACTCCGACCGCGACGACCGCCAGGCCGACGACTTCGGTCCCGACCACGAAGCCGACCCCGGCCGCGACCACGTCGATGGCGAACGCGATCCCCGGGACGCTCGAGGCCGAGAACTACAACATCGGCGGCGAGGGCGTCGCCTATCACGACGCCACGGCCGAGAACCAGGGCGGCGCGTACCGGACCGACGGCGTCGACATCGA
>JADGNL010000172.1 GCA_017883495.1 Methanomicrobiales archaeon
ATCTCGTTGAGCGGCAGGAAGCCCGGCGCGAACAAGGTGGGGAGGCCGAATGTACCGCTGACAAGCGCCACGAGGCCGACGAGCCCGACGCCGACGACGAGGACGAGCAGCAGGCGTTCGGCTAGGCGCGTCGCGCCCGAGGGCACGAACGCCGGGCGCAGCACGGCGAGGACGAGCGCGAGGACAGCGGCCCCGAAGAGCCACTCGGAGGGCGACCCCAGCTCGGCCATGAAGCCCGAGAGGAAGTAGTCGGGGTAGTGGCCCGGCACGAACGGCCCGAGGAGCGGGAAGTACCACGCCGACGGGTCGCGCCACATCGCGTCCAGGAGCTGGTGCGAGAGGACGCCGAGGGCGAGCACGGGCGCGAGCAGCGGTCCCCGCCTCCGGAGGAGCAGGGTGCCGACGACGAGCAGAGCGAGCACGAACCCGAGCGAGTGGGCGATGAGCCGGCCGTTGTCGAGCGTGGACGCGAACAGGAGGTGCCCGATCGGCTTGTCGATCAGGTCCGGCAGGGCGCCGGCGACGAGGCCGGCTCCGAAAAGCCGGCGGTCCCCGGTCGCGCGGGCGACGGCGAGGCCGATCGCGGCACCGACGAAGAGGTGGCAGATGACGAGCATTCAGGGTCGGGCGTACGCCTCGATCAGCCGGCCGTAGACCGCGACGGCCTCCTCGAGGGACGCGACGGGGACGCGCTCGTCGACGGCGTGGACCCGCGCGAGCTCGCCCGGGCCGTACTCGACCGTGGGGAAGCCGGCGAGGCGGAGGGCGCGGGCGTCCGAGGCGGCCCACTGGACGATCGGGACGGCGGGCGTGCCTCGGACGGCCGCGACGGCCGCCGCGATCCGGCGGACGACCCGCTCGCCCGGCGGGGTGCAGCTCGGCGCCGACGCGCTCATGCACTCCATCTCTGCGCGCGGGGCATGCGCCCGCAGCTCGGCTGCGAGCGCGGCCGGGTTGCAGCCCCAGGGCAGCCGGAGGTCGAGCTCGAGCTCGCAGCGCTCGGCCACGATGTTCGCCTTCTCGCCCCCCTCGATCCGACCGGGGTTGTACGTGATCCGGCGGAGGACCGCGCCCGTACCCGGCGCGTCGAACGCGGCCTCGAGCACCCGCTCGGAGTCCGCGATCACCGGCGCGAGCTCGGGGCCGGGGTCGTGGACCCGCCCGTACAGCCGCCGTGCGTACTCGATCAGGGCCACGGCCTCCATCACGGCCGAGACCCCGCGCACCGGGTAGAGCGAGGCGTGCCCGGGCTCGCCCGTGAACCGGAACCGGGCCCGGAGCAGCCCCTTCTGCCCGATGCAGGGCGCTCCCGCGGGCGTCGGCTCGGCGATCAGGCAGTCGCAGGGGGAGAGCAGCCCGGCGCCGAGCAGGTGCCCGATGCCGCCGCCGCCGGTCTCCTCGTCGCAGACGAAAGCGAGGCCGATCCGGGAAACGTCGACACCCCGTTCGATTGCGTCGCCGACGGCCGAGATCTGCGCGGCGCAGCCCCCCTTCATGTCCGTCGCTCCGCGCCCCAGGACGTACCCGTCCCGGACCTCGCCGCCGAACGGGTCGAAGGACCAGGTCTCGCCGAGCGCGGGGACGACATCCAGGTGCCCGCAGAGCAGGAGATCGGCCGAGAGGCCGTTCGCGACCGCGTTCGCCCGCTCCGCCGACTCCCCCGCGACCGCGGTCTTGAGCCCGAGCGCCTCGAGCCGGTCGCGGACGTACTCCGCGCAGTCCCGCGTGTCCCCCGGCGGGTTCTCGGAGCGGAACGCGATCAGCTCGGCCGCGATGCGGGCGACGTCCGTCATGCGCTCAGGGATGCGCGGTACTCCTCGAAGAGCCGCGCGAGCGAGCCCGTCTCCTCGTACAGCGACTTGAGGAACTCGTTCTCGAAGAGCTCGTCGATCGCCATCGTGAAGAACCCGAGCGGGATGGCCGTGCGGCTGTCGGGGTCGAGCACGATCCGGAACGAACGGTACCCGGCGGGGTCCTCGTCGTCGTAGACCGCGCGCCAGATCGTCGGGAGGCGTTCGAACCGGTCGGGGTGCGCCTCCTTGAGCCAGTTCACGAACCCGCGAAAGAGCGGGCGGTCGTTCTTCTTCTCCTCGTCGATCCGCCAGCGGAGGTACTCCATGCCCATGATGTTCTTGGGCGAGGCGTAGTTGTACGAGAGGAGCCCGAGCGTGTAGTCCAGGTGGGCGCAGGCGTCGATGAAGTGGAACTTCAGCACCGGATGAAAGAGCGCGGTGTCGTGGAGCATCAGCGACTTTTCGTACAGGCCGAGCAGGGCCCGAACGTACTCGTTGTTGTCCCTCATGCCGTCAGGGTAGGGGTGTGGGGTTCAAATACCTTTAGATGCCGAGCGCCCGCTCGCGGAGAAACGATCGAAGAAGATGGGCGCGCGGAGATTCGAACTCCGGACCTCCGCCGTGTGAAGGCGACGTCATAACCAGCTAGACCACGCGCCCGATGCATCGACCGGGAATTGAACCCGGGCTATTGGCTTGGAAGGCCAAAGTCATACCACTAGACCATCGATGCGAACTGCCTTCATTCGTTCGCAGTTCGGTCTATTATAATTTCTCGTCCGCCCATTTTATCGTTTCTATGCCCCGTTCGGGCCGAAAATAGGGAGGCTCAGGCGATGACCCGGCCCTGCCCGAGCTCCATCTTGATCTGCTCGAGGGCCTCGATCCGCCGCTCGAGCGGGGGGTGGGTCGCGAAGAGCTCGGCGAGGGCCGAACCCCGCACGGGCAGGATGAAGAACGCGTTCGCGCTCTCGACCTTCTTCAGCCGCTCCGCGGGCGCGGCCGTGATCCGACCGTTGATCTTCAGGAGGGCCGAGATCAGCGATTCGGGGTCGCGGGTGATCAGGGCACTGCCGCGGTCGGCTGCGAACTCGCGGTAGCGCGAGAGCGACATCAGGAGCAGGTTCGAGACGACCCAGACCACGATCGCGGCGATCCAGGCGATCATCCAGGGGTTGCCGCCGTCCCGCCGGTCGCCGAGCGAGAGGAAGATCGCGTTGTGCATGATCAGGGAGGCGATCATCGCGACGAACGAGGCGATCGTCATGGTGAGGATGTCCCGGTTCTTGACGTGCGAGAGTTCGTGGGCGAGCACGGCCTCGAGCTCCTTCGGCGAGAGGAGCTTGTGGATCGAGTCCGTGACCGCGACCACCGCGTGCTTCGGCGACCGCCCGGTCGCGAACGCGTTCGGGACCGGCGAGGGCATGACCGCGACCCGCGGCATGGGGATCCCGGCCTCGGTCGAGAGCTTCTCGACCGTCCGGTAGAGCTCCGGGTACTCGTCGCGATCGACGACGCGTGCCCCGGTGGACATGAGCACCAGCCGGTCGGAGAAGAAGTACTGGACGAAGGCGAACCCGACCGAGATGAGGACGAGCCACCACAGGCCCACCCCGAGCGTGCGAAGTACCGCGAGGAATGCGAGGTAGACGAGGAGCAGGAGGCCCATCGTCAGCCAGATCCGCATCGAGAGACCGTAGTCACGCGGCCATTTCATAGATACTAGGATCACGATGTGCGCCCATAAACGCATCGATGGAGGAGCACCGGAGCGACCCTATCCGGCTGTTTTTCCGCTCGCGAACGGCCGCTCCGTATAAACGCGGCGCCCGGCCCCGCTCCCGCCGCCCCGGGCAGACGCCCGTTGAGCGTTTTACATATTTTGAGCGTCGACAATTCCCTGACACCACCCGGTCCCCCCACGCTCCCTCGTATGGACAGCATGACACAATCCAACGGCGGCGGCACGGCCGCGCCAATAACGGGCTCGCGCCCGGCAGTATCGACTGAAGAATACACACGACGGCACGCCCCCCCGTACAGCGCGGGGGGCACGGGTCCCGACGCCGTCCGGGCCGCGCTCGACCTCCTGCTCGAGCCGGCCGCCGTGGCCGAGCTCCGCGCCATCGGCAGCGACGGCCGGGTGGCGTCGGGGTACTTCGACGA
>JADGNL010000173.1 GCA_017883495.1 Methanomicrobiales archaeon
GCCGCCTCAACCCCTCGCTCCAGCTGATCGGGCTCTCGGCCACGATCGGGAACCCTGGGACGCTCGCAGAATGGCTCGACGCAGGCCTCGTCGCCTCGGACTGGCGGCCCGTCCGGCTCCGGCAGGGGGTCTACTATCGCGGGCAGATCCGGTTTCACGACGGTTGCCGCGAGCTCGACGCGAAGGCCTCGAAGTCGGACGACCTGAACCTCTGCCTCGACACCATCGCCGAGGGGGGCCAGTGCCTGGTCTTCGTCAACTCGCGCCGAAACGCCGAGGGGTTCGCGAAGCGGGCGGCGTCCGCGATCAAGTCGAAGGACCCCGCCCTCGCCGAGTACGCGCGCCGGATCACGGACCTCGCCACGACCGAGCTCGACCGGACGCTGGCCGCGTGCGTGGCCCGCGGAGCCGCGTTTCACCACGCGGGCCTCCGGCGCGAGTATCGCGGGCTCGTCGAGGAGGGGTTCCGGGCCGGAGCGATCAAGTGCATCGCCTCGACCCCGACGCTCGCGGCCGGCCTGAACCTCCCGGCGCGGCGCGTGGTCGTCCGCGACTGCTTCCGCTTCGCCGGGGGGCAGGGCATGGTCCCGATCCCGGTCCAGGAGTATCACCAGATGGCCGGCCGTGCAGGACGGCCGCACCTCGACCCGTACGGCGAGGCCGTGCTGATCGCGAAGTCCGAGGAGACGATCGACGAGCTCTTCGAGCGGTACATCGACGCCTCCCCCGAGCCGATCGCGTCCCACTGCGGCGATCCCGGCGTGCTCTCCACCCACGTCCTCTCGCTGATCGCGACTCGTTTCGCGCGGACCGAGGAGGAGCTGGCCGCGTTCATGGCCACGACCTTCTACGGCCACACCCACCGCGACACGGACGCCCTCGGACCGGCGCTCGAGAATGCGCTCGTCTTTCTGCTCGACGCCGAGATGGTCTCGGACCTCTCGGGCCGGTACGATCCGACGGAGTACGGGAGCCTGGTCTCGCGCCTCTACGTGGATCCGGTCACGGCCGAGCAGATCACGCACGCGCTCCTCGAGGCCGACGCGTTCACCGACGTGGGCCTCCTCCAGGTCCTCTGCGCCACCCCCGACATGCCCGCACTCTTCGTGAAGGCGCGGGACATGGACGCGCTCTCCCGCTTCGCGTACGAGCGCGAGGAGGAACTCTGGATGGAGTTCCCCTGGGAGTCGCAGGAGACCTTCTACCGCGCGCTCAAGACGGCCCTCCTGCTCGCGGACTACGTGGCCGAGGTCTCCGAGGAGATCATCTGCGAACGCTACGAGGTCGCGCCCGGTGACATCCACTCGGCGGTGACCAACGTGGCCTGGCTCGTCCACGCGGCCGCCCGGCTCGCCGGGATGTTCCGGTCCGAGTTCGAACGGAGTACGGCCGAACTCGAGCTCTGCGTCGCGCACGGCGTCCGGCGCGAGCTCCTGCCCCTGATCCGCCTCCGCGGGATCGGGCGCGTGCGCGCCCGCCGGCTGTACACGAACGGCATCACGGGCCCGGAGGCGCTCCGCGCCGCGGGCCGCGACGAGGTTGCCCGCATCCTCGGGCGCGGGATCGCGGACCAGGTCTTTGCCCAGCTCGACGGAGCGAGGGAGCGAGGGAGCGACGAGACCACCGGAGCGCGACAGGCCTCGCTCCACCAGTTCGGGTGATCCGGATGGAGTCGGAGATACGGTACGCGATGGTGACAATTGACGATCCTGCAGCGCTTCTCGCCGCGGTCAGGCAGATCGCCGGGGAGACCGGGACGCAGATCATCCTCTTCGACGCCGATAAAATGGCAGGACGGGTGCACGCGGCCTCCGCGCTTGCCCACGCAGCCCGCTCGGTCGAACGCGGCGACCCGATTGCCCGGACATTCGAGATGGAGGCGCTGCTGTACGCGGCCGGAACGCGGCAGACCCGAATCGGCCGGACCTTCGGACTCCACGGAGGTGAGAATCGCTGCTGGGCTGCGGTGAGACCGCCGGACGACCGCGCCTGGACGCTGCTCTCGGCGCTGATCCGGTTCGAGCCCGATCCATGCGGCTTTACCCCCACGCACCGCCGGCGACTCTGGGATCTCTTCGAGATCACGCCGGCCGAGCTCGCCATCGTTGGCCAGGACCGGTTGGCGGAGCTCGTGCTCGAGCGGGTCGCGCTGCTCGACGCGAATCGGTGAACAGGCCGATCATTTGTTCACGTGGGTCAGGATATGACCGACTTCGGGGAGGATCAGGTCCTCGAGCGCGAGCCGGGCCGCGCCGGTCGAGCCGGGGATGCAGAAGATCACGGAGCGGCCCACGAGACCGGCAGAGGCGCGGGAGAGCATGGCCGCAGTCCCGATCTCGGCGAGACTCTTTGCCCTGAAGAGCTCGCCGAAACCGTCGATGATCCTATCGTAAAAGGGAGCCACAGCCTCGATCGTGCAGTCGTCGTGGGTGAGTCCGGTCCCTCCCGACAGGACGACGCAGTTGGCGCTCTCCAGCGAACGAACGACCGCGGCACGGATCGCCGGGACCGTATCCGGGACGATTGCACTGCACACGACCTGGTGTCCGGCGGCAGCAAAGCGATCCCGAATCAGCTGACCACTGGTATCGGTCGCCTCGGTGCGGGTCGAGGAGACCGTGATCACGGCCGCCCGAACCTCAACCGGACCGCGATGAGTCGGATCCATGGGAGCTTCCTGTGTGCGGATCAGAGAAGAAGGTTCCAGCTGACGAAAGAAATGTTTGTAAAAAGTTGAAACAGAGAGGTCCGTGCATCCTTTTGCGGTCTTTTTCACCTATGGGGGGTACCCCTTTGTTTCCACTGGAACCCTGTAGACGGATACGAACACGACAGATCGAGCATCGATCTCTGCTCGAACGAGTACAATTTTCGACCTGGTGCCGCGAATGATCGGGTTCTTCCGGGTCAATCCGGCAGCTCGGGTCCGATTTTCTCCTCTCGTCCGTACAGATCAGCTTTTTGTAGTTTGAAAGTAATAATTACCAACTGCCGCTTCCTCATTCTGGAAGACGGAGATCGCTGTCCCGCTTCCATAGGTTCCACAGGAAGCCAAGGGGTGGGGGCCTCGACGATTGTGCGGCCGGATCGTCGTTCTTCGCGTGGTATCCGGGAACGGTCGTACGGCGGGCAACCCGCAGTCGAATCGGGTAAATCCACCACCCCCGGAGAGGGATTGACCGGCCGGAAACGATCTCCAGTGGAAGCAAGGGGGTCATCAACCGGGCTGTCGCCGAACGGAAAGATCCGGTCACCACAGCAATCCTCCAGTAGCTCCACTGGAAACAAAGGGGTTCTCCCGACCGCATCGGGTCGGCCGATCACCTTAATAGACTCCGAACGCCAACGTACAGCTTCCAGTGCACATGACTCCGGACATCCCCCCGGTCGAGAATCCCTCGCTCGGTCTCTTCAAGAGGTACTTGACCGAACGCGCC
>JADGNL010000174.1 GCA_017883495.1 Methanomicrobiales archaeon
GCGATCGTTCCCTGGTTCGTCGCGGGCACGAACTCCTCGGGGTCCAGTCTCCGTCCCGCGACATCGAGGCCAAGCCGTTCGAGCCCGGCCTCGGCCAGGACGATCGCGTCGTACCGCCCCTCGGCCAGTCGCTTCAAGCGGGTGTCCACATTCCCGCGGATCCCCCGGACATCGAGCCCGGGATCGTGGCGCAGAAGCTGCGCCCGTCGACGCGTCGAGGACGAACCGATCACGCACGGCGCCGCATGCGGCGTCGCGAGGAAGTCGGCCGGGGAGTCCCGCAGCAGCACGGCTGCGGTCACGACCCCGCGGGGGCGCTGTGCCGGGATGTCCTTCATGGAATGGACGGCGAGATCGCACTCGCCCCGGCGGATCGCATCGTCGAGTGCCCGGACGAAGACCCCCTGGCCGCCGATCTCGTGGAGCGGCACACCGGTCACCGTGTCCCCCGCCGTCGCGACAAGCCGGACAGTCGTCTCGACGCCTGCTTCGCCAAGTTGCTCCCGCACGCGGGCGGTCTGGGCGAGCGCGAGGGCCGAACCACGGGTTCCGATTACGAGAGACACGACGCGTACGCCTCCCCGAGCTTCGCCATCTCCTCCTCGCCGTGGGCGACGGAGAGGAAGTTCGTTTCGAACTGCGAGGGGGGCACAAAGACCCCGTGCTGCAGCATCCGCTCCCAGAACCGGCGGAACGCGACCGTGTCGGCCTGCTTCGCCTCGACGTAGTTTCGCGGCGGCGCGCTCCGGAAGAAGTGTTTGAAGAGCGAGCCCAGGCGGACGAACGAGCCCGGCCACCGGCCGACCGACTCCTCGAGGGCGCGCGTCGCGTCGTCGAATCGAGCGTAGACCCCCTGGTTCGCCTTGAGCCAGCGGACTGCGGCGAGCCCGGCCACGAGCGAGAGCGGGTTGCCCGAGAAGGTACCGGCCTGGTACACCGGACCCGTGGGCGCGACGAGGCGCATGATCTCGGCTCGTCCGCCAAAGACGCCGATAGGGAGGCCGCCGCCCACGACCTTGCCGAGGGTGGTGAGGTCGGGAGTCACGCCGTATCGGACCTGGGCTCCACCGATGCCGAGCCGGTAGCCGGTGATCACCTCATCGAAGATCAGGAGAACGTCGTGGGCGCGGGTGATCTCGCGGACCGCCGCGAGGTAACCGTCCTCGGGCAGGATCGGGCCGATGTTGCCGAGCACAGGTTCGATGATCAGCGCGGCCACGTCGTCGTCCGCCGAGAGCACGGCCTCGAGCGCGTCCGGGTCGTTGAACGGAACCTGGAGCGTTCGCGCCGCCACCTCGGGCAGAACGCCGGCCGAGTCGGGAATGCCGAGCGTGGTCGCACCCGACCCGGCCTTGATGAGCACCCCGTCGTGGGCTCCGTGGAACCCGCCCTCGACCTTCACGATCCCGCTCTTCCCGGAGAAGCCGCGTGCAAGCCGGATCGCAGCCATGGTCGCCTCGGACCCGGTCGAGACGAATCGGACCTGCTCGATGGACGGGTGGTCCGCGACGATCTCCCGGGCAAGATCGAGCTCGAGCGGGGACGGCGTTCCGTAGAGCCAGCCGAGCGCGAGCTGCGCCTCGATAGCATCCAGGACGACCTCGGGAGCGTGCCCGAGGATCAGCGGGCCGTACCCGAGGCAGCAGTCGAGCAGCCAGGGGCCGTCCACGGTCTCGAGATAGGCCCCCGCTGCCGAGGTCGTGTAGAAGGGGTACGGTGAGATCGCGCGTACCGGGCTCGAGACGCCGCCCGGCATCAGCCGCACGGCCTTGCGATAGAGATCGGCGCTCCTCATGCGTCCTCCGCGAGCCAGCGAGCCGCATCCTCGGCGAAGTACGTGATGATCAGATCGGCGCCGGCCCGCCGGATCGCCAGGAGGCTCTCGAGGGCCGCGGCCCGCTCGTCGAGCCAGCCGCGTTCGGCGGCAGCGCGAATCATGGCGTACTCCCCCGAGACCTGGTATGCGGCGACAGGAAGATCGAGGGTCCGCACGCGCGCAATCACGTCGAGATATGGCCCGGCCGGCTTGACCATCAGAACATCCGCCCCTTCGGCCGCGTCGAGCGACGGCTCGACGAACGCCTCTCGCCCGTTCGCGGGACTGATCTGGTAGGTCGACCGCTCGCCGCAGCTGCAGCCGGAGTCGGCGGCCTCGCGGAAGGGGCCGTAGAGAGCCGAAGCGAACTTCGAGGAGTAGGCCATGATCAGCGTCTCCTCGAACCCCGCCGCGTCGAGTGCCGACCGGATCGCCTGCACCATCCCGTCGAGCATGCAGGACGGGGCCACGATGTCCGCGCCGGCCCGAGCGTGGCTGACCGCGATCCGCTGCATGAGCGCAAGAGACTCGTCGTTGAGGAGGTCGGGGCCGCCGTCGGCGCAATCGCCCACGATCCCGCACTGGCCCGTGTCCGTGTACTCGCAGGCGCAGACGTCGGTGATCACAACGAGGTTCGGAACCTCCGCGCGGACCCGACGGACCGCCTCCTGGACCACGCCCGTCTCGTCGTACGCGGACGAGGCCGCCGCGTCCTTGGTTCGCGGGATGCCGAAGAGCAGCACGGCACGGATCCCGGCCGCGTACAGCCGGGCCGCGGCCTCGCCGACCGAGTCCATGGTCTGCCGGGCCTGACCAGGCATGGAGGCGATCGGCACGGGTGCGGCGGCCTCTTCATCGACGAAGAGCGGGGCGATCAGCTGGTCGGTCCTCAGGTGGTGCTCGGTAAAGAGCGGCAACAGCCGGCGTCGCCGCAACCGCCTCATGCGTTTTTCGGGGTACATGCCTCGTCTCCGGTGATCTGTGGCTGGGGCGGTGTGGCGATGTCCGATGCGGGAGCGGAGTTCGCGCCGATGATGGCGCGGACCAGCGCGTCGGCCTCCTCGACCCGTCCCGCCTCGGCCTCGGCGCGCACGGCGAGGGTTGCGTCGGCGAGGAGCCGGCGGGCCAGGACGCGCGAGAGGTCGTCCACGACCTCGCATGTGTGCTCGTCTGCCTTCGCGAGCCGCTTCAGAGCGCGATCCCGCTCGCGCACGCGGATCCGTTCGGCCCATGAATGCAGGAGCCCGAGCCCGTCTCCGGCAGCCTGGCGGTTCAGGAGACGGACGCATCGGCCGAGCTCCTCATCGATCATCGCCCGGACTCGCTCGGCTTCGCATCGCCGGGTCTCCATGTTCTGCTCGCTGATGGCACGGAGGCTGTCGATCGTACAGAGGTGGACTCCGGCGATCCGCTCGGCCCCTTCCTCGACATCGCGTGGCTGGGCGATATCGATCAGGATCAGGGGCCGCGGCGCTCCTTCAAGCGGCCAGCACCGCCCCCGCATCACCTCTTTCAACGTCTCCACCTTCAGCACGGGATGCGGCGCAGAGGTGCACGAGATCACGACGTCCGAGAGGATCAGGTACCGGCGGAGCTCGTCGAGCCTGACCGCCTTTCCCCCGATCTTCCGGGCGAGCTCGATCGCCCGCCCGTGCGTGCGGTTCGCGACGTAGATCGCAGTCAGGTCCCGCGCGGCCAGCGCCTGAGTCACGAGCATGCCCATCTCCCCCGAGCCGACCACGAGGATGTGACGGCCGTCGAGACTGCCGAGAAGGTCCTCGGCGAGCTGGACTGCGGCCGATCCGATCGAGACCGCGCCGCGGTTGATCTCGGTCCGCGATCGGGCTTCGACCCCGAGGTGGACCGCGGCGTTCACGCACTCCTCGATGAAGGGCGAGAGCGCATCCGCGTCGCGGCTCAGCACAAGCGCCTGCCGAAGCTGGCCCAGGATCTGGTCCTCGCCCATGATCATCGAGTCGAGACCGCAGGCGACCTCGAGGAGGTGGCGGACGGCGTCGCCGCCCTCGCGGAGTGTGAAGTCCGCTCGACTGGAGGCATGAAGGTATGCCGCGAGCTCCGGCCCGGTGCCGGGGACGAGCAGTTCGACCCGGTTGCAGGTCTGGAGCAGGAGAGCCCCGCCGAAGACCGCACGGGCATCTGCGAGCAGGGTCGCCTCGTCGGAGAACCGGAAGGCCTCAAGCGCTTCCACGTCGGCCTCGTGATGGACGAGCCCGCCGATGGCCAGAGCGTGAACAAGAGATTCAGGCATGGAGATATCGATCCTCCACCAGTGCCCACGCCGAATCTTCCCCTTGGCCGAGGGCCGCCCAGATCTCGCCGTCCTCGAGGACAGCCCGGAGAAGGGACGACCGTTGCTGCTGGTCGGGAAACCCGTCCTGGAGGCGACGCCGGAGTCGGGCCTGTAACGCGATCATCTCGTCAAGGCGCGGGAAAGCCTGCTCTATCGTTTCACGGAGGAACCGGGCCATTCCCGGACTCTCGCCTCCGGTGCCGATCGCGACCACGTATCGCTCGCCCCTGGCTACAGCCGGGAGCTGCACGTCGCCGCCAGCGCCCGAGGCGCTGTTCGCGAGTACTCCCTCGGACCGGGCTGCGCGCACGATCCGACCGTTCAGGGCCGGGTCCGAGGTGGCAGCGACGACAAGGTAGGCACCGGAGCAGAGCGCCCGGAGCCCGGTGTCGTCGAGCAGATCCAGGTCGGCCTCGACAAGTCGCGCCCCCGATCGCAGGAGCGGCGAAGCGAAGGAACGAGAGACGACCGTGACCTCGGCCTCGGGCAGAAAGAACGCGGCCTTCCGGGCGGCCACCTCCCCCCCGCCGCAGATCAGGACGCAACGGCCCGAGAGGTCGATCAGCAGGGGGATCATTGATCAGGATCTCGCCCTCGACAATAATGAAGATGGTGGAAGGATCGGGGATTGGGGGCCGTTATCGCCTCCGTTCGGAGCGAGGAGACCGGCGTTCGCGCCACGTGGCGATGGCTCGCATATCTTTATGCGGCTCCAGGCCGAATATATAAATGAGAGGGAGAGTGCGGCCGACGGTGGCGCAGCTGCGTCGCTGAGGAAAGTCCCCCCACCAACCGGAAACGCAGCCGCACGCAAGTGCGGATGGCGAGAGTCATGGCAATGGCACAGAAACGGTACGCCCCGCGCGGAGCAATGAGGCGTTCGAGCCCTAACGGGCGAGCGCCGCCCTAACGGGCGGAGACGCGCCGAGCGTCGATGCGCGGGTGACGCTGAAACGGCGAACCCCTGCGGGTGCAAGTCAGAACAGGGCCAATCGGGCGTCCGGTCCCGGCCCGGGTTTGACGCGGAGCCGAATGCCGCACAGAACAGAAGGGGGCTTACTCCTCCCACTCGATTTAGTGCTCTTCTCGGATCGAAGCATAACGCTAATCCGTACATATTCCCTTGAGTAATAGCATGCATATCCCGACGCCCGCGGAGATACGGGCGACGCGCGAGAAGTTCTCGATGACGCAGGCCGACCTCGCGGGCCGCGCCGGGATCAGCCAGTCGATGGTTGCACGGATCGAGGCCGGCTCGGTCGACCCGCGGGTCTCGACCCTGCAGCGGATCGTCGCGGTCCTGAACATCGTCGAGCGGTCGGTGATCACCGCCGCCCAGGTGATGCATACGCCCGTGATCGGGGTCCACCCCGAGGACCCGGTCACGAGTGCGGTCGACCTCATGGGCCGAAACGGAGTCTCGCAGCTTCCTGTCCTCCGCGACGGCGTCCCAGTGGGGTGTATCTCCGAGGCCGCCCTGCTCTCGGCGCTCGAGGAGCAGCAGCTCCACCGGGCGCATCCCTACCTCGTTCAGGAGTTCATGGAGCCGTCGTTTCCGACCGTCCCCCCCGAGATGGACGTAGAGACGATCCTGCATATCCTCCAGCAGCACCACGCAGTACTCGTGGTCGAGGCCGGGAAGGTCCAGGGTGTGGTCACCAAGCATGACCTCATCTCGCTGATCGTCTGACCCGGCCGACAGGTTCAAGTCCAGGAGAATTAGAGAGGGAATCTGATCATGGACTTTCTCTGTCCGGGCTGCGGTTACCCGCTCGCATCGCCGGACGATATCTGCCCCCGCTGTGCCCTCGTCCAGGCCATCCCTCCAGTCGTCTCGACGGTCCCGGTAGTAGTGGATAGAGGCTATCCCCGGGAACGGAGGATGCCGGTCAGCCCGGATCGGAACGTGCCCCGGAGTCTGCGCATGCTCCTCGCGATCGCCGTCGGGCTGACCCTGCTCATCTTCGTGGTGATCGCAATCTTCGTCTGGGTCCTCTTCGGCGTCTGACCGCAGGTGCCTAGAGCTGCGAAACCAGGTCGCGAAGCACGGCTCCGGGGTCGTCGGCCTTGACCACCGACGAGGCGAGGAGCACGCCGTCTGTTCCAAGCTCGATCGCGATCCGGACGCAATCGCCCGACTGAATTCCGGCCCCGGTCAGGATCTTCACTCCGGTGTTCACCTTACGGATCGCCTCGACCGAGTTTCGGATGATACCCGGATCCGCCTTCGCCACCGAGATGCCCGAGCCGATCAGCTCGGGCGGCTCGATCGCGACGAACGAGGGAGAGAGGGCTGCAGCCCCGGCGCTGGTCATGACGTTGTTGGTGCAGACGACCGAGGTAAGGCCGTTCTGCTCGCAGACCCGGACCGAGGCCTCGATCTCGGCGAGGGTCAGGCGGCGTTCGGAGTGGTTGATCAGGCTCCCCTTCGCTCCGGCCAGTTTCAACGCGTCCGCGGTGACGTGTCCTGTGGCCGCGCCGGGCGGGACGCCGTCCACGTGCTGGGCGTAGACGGGGATCTCGAAGTGACGGGCGAGCGGATGGAGATCGACCAGCTGCGGGCAGATGCCGATGAGTGCACCGCTCTCGGACGCAACCTCCTCGGCCGCCCGGGCGATGCGGTGGGCGTTCTGGCCGAGTCCCTCCCTGTACGTCTTGAGGTTGATCAGGATGACGACCTGTCGCATGGGGTATCGTGCTCCGATAGCGGCAATAACTGTTCCTCTTCGTTCCGGCCGCGCGGAAACGGTCCGGCAGTAATTCCCCCCGCAGCGATCGCCCGCAGCTCCTCCTTTAGGGCTGCGAGCGTCTGTGCACGCATGGCGGCGGGAGCGGCGAGGGCCGCGATGCCGGCGCGGTAGGCCCCGACGGCTGCGGCCGCCCACGCCGGACTCCGGCCCCGGGCGTCCACGATCAGCAGGTTCACTCCGGTTTCGATGAGCGCGGGGAGGCGATCGAGGAGGCAGGTCTCGACTGCGTTCAGGACGCGGACGCGGCCCTCGCCGTCGGCGAGGATCGGGAAACGGCGGTAGCGCTCGTCCTCGAGGGAGTACCGCCGGCCAGGACCGGCAGGGCAGGTGTCGAGGGCGGGAA
>JADGNL010000175.1 GCA_017883495.1 Methanomicrobiales archaeon
AAGACCATGAGCCGCGCGAGCGAGATCGAGATCGGGATCGGGATCGATCACCCGGTCCGGTTCACGTTCGAGATCGCGGGCGGCAAGGGTCGCGTGATCTACCTGCTCGCGCCGCGGATCGAGGCCGACTGAGCCCCGGAGACCGGATGCGGCCGGCGTTCGACGAGAAGGACCTGGCCCGATACCCGTTTTTGCAGGAGGCCCAGGCGAAGATCGCCGGGTCCGAGCTGAATAACCTCGAGACCTTTCTCTCGAGCGAATACGGCGGCCAGACCATTGAACTCGCAGCGGAGAGAGTTGAGGCCGCCATCACGATCCCACCGAAAGGGCTTGACGCCTACTTCGGTGAGTTTCATGCGATCATCCCGAATGCGCAGAAATCACTCTACGCCTATGGAATGGCTCGAGTCATCGCTTCCTGCATCAACGACCGGAGTGTGATCGACCGACTGGTAATGTTCGAGGCCCGACGATCGATGTTCTACCTGATGAGCGACGACCATGGAGAAACGGATGAGGCGAAGCGGGAGGAGGTGGCGCGGCGGCTTGGGCTCGAACTCAGGGACGGCACGGCCCCGCTCGCGACATACGTCGAGATGGTCTCCGTCCTGCGCGAACCGGGCTGGCGTCTGGTCAACCGCGAGGTGAAGGATGGATTCGTCCGGGTCTTCGACTCGGAGATCGAGATCCTGCTCAGAGAGCGGATCCGCGTCGTGATCCGCTCCCGCGGGCTTCCGCAGGTGCCGGCGGAGGTCTGCTCACTTCTCGCGCCAGCAATCGAGAAGCTCACCGCGGTTCATCAGGGGCAGATGTTGCGGGATCTCGGACCGATCGACGAGTCGCGGTACCCGCCCTGCATGGCCGCGCTGATCCTGGCGCTCGCGGGCGGCGCGAACCTGACGCACATGGGCCGGTTCGCGCTGACCGCGTTTCTGCACACGATCGGGCTCGATGTCACGCAGATCGTGGAGGTCTACCAGCGCGCTCCCGACTTCGACATCCAGAAGACCCTCTACCAGGTCGAGCACATCTCCGGCCGCTCCGGAACCGAGTACACCCCGCCGTCCTGCGCGACCATGGAGACGAACGGGCTCTGTGTCCGCCGCGACGCCCTCTGCGAGCGGATCGGCGGGCCGCTCGGGTACTATCGGAAGAAGAAGGTAAGTCCGTCGCGCGCAGAGGGGACCTAGCGGATCTTCTCGTTGATCACGTACCCGGCGACGCTCATCAGGACGAGAAAGATCACGATGGCGAGCAGGTACGCCGGCCCCGGCGGCAGGACGAGGGGCAGGCCGACGATCAGAACGATCATGACGAGCAGGGCGACGACCCCGATCACGAGGTCAAGGAGACGCGTATCCATTGTCTCTGTACAATAACGCTCCGCCGATAAGTCTGTATCGAATCGGGGAGGCAGCACAAAAACACTTTTAGGATGAGGGACCATCACACCGCCATGGAGATCAGTGATAGCCTGAGAACCTTTCTCGAGAACGGAGAGGACTGGGAGCGAAAGAACACCACCGTACCCGGCGTGTACCTGATCAAGCTCCCGAAGACGCGCAACCGTCCCTCCTCGCTGGCGCTCGAGCTGAACCCGATCGGCGAGAGCGGCCTGCCGATCAAACGAAAGGGGCTCATGATCATGAGCGGGCACGAGCTCGAGGCGTTCCGCCGCCTCTTCGAGAACCCGAAGGTCGCGAGCGTGCTGGACGCGATCGACGACCTCTTCCCCGAGCGGCGGAACGTCGGGAGGGCCGCGGACGACGTCGTCGAGATCTAGAACGCCGTTCGCGCTCGACGCACTCGACCTGGCCTTCAACCCCGGGCAGCCCGGGGCGGGCGCCCGCTACGTCTACCTGCAGGACAACCGCGTTCTCTTCGACCGAACGGCGCAGCGCGTCCTCAGCACGGTGCCGCCCCCCGGCGGCGCCCCGACGATTCCCCTCGGGCGCTCGGGGGACGCGGCGGTCTCGGCCGTGCTCCTCAGTCCCAACGATGCAGCTCCCGCCGTGCTCGAGCCCGTGGGGTTGCGCGAGCTCTACGGGATGGTCGACGACACGGAGCTCGGGTGGGCCTCCCGCGCGGCCCAGCTCGCTGCGTTCGATCGGGATCACCGGTTTTGCGGCCGGTGTGGGAGTATCACGGCGCCGAGCCCGCTTGAGCATGCACGCATCTGCACGGGTTGCGGCGCGACGGTCTACCCGCGGCTCTCGCCGGCCGTGATCGTGCTTGTCGAACGGGGGAGTTCATGCCTCCTCGCGCGCTCGGCGCGTTTTCCGCCGGGCGTTTACTCGGCGATCGCGGGTTTCGTCGAGCCCGGGGAGACGGCCGAGCACGCGGTCGAGCGCGAGCTCGCGGAGGAATGCGGCGTGGTGGCAACCGATCTCCGATACGCCGGCTCGCAGCCCTGGCCGTTCCCACACTCCCTGATGCTCGGTTTCATTGCGACGTACGCGGGCGGGGAGGTCCGGGCCGACGGTGTCGAGGTCGAAGCCGCGGGCTGGTTCGATGCTGCCGCGCTGCCGCCGCTTCCGGCTCCGGGTTCGATCGCGCGGCGACTGATCGAGGAGTTCGCCGATCGCGTCAGTACCCGAGACTCTCGCCGATCAGGATCAGCGTAACGCGATCCTTGTCCATCTCCTTCTCAAGGATCACGATGTTTCCGATCTCGCTCGAGGTCCCGTAGACTCTCTCGGCCCGCTGCTGTTCCACGGGCAGGGCGTATTCCCAGCATCGAGTAAGGGCGTCGTCGAGGGTGGACACGATCTTGTTTGCGCCCGAGACCAGGATCAGGTGGCCGGCTCCGTACGGCCAGGCGCCGATCCGACTCCCCGTCTTATCGCATCCGACGAGCTCGCCCGTCGCGGCGATCGCCTGTACGCCCGAGAGGAACCAGTCGGCGGCCACCCCCTTCCGCCGGAGCGCATTTCGCTTCTCCTCGTCGTTCTCGGCCGTGATCACGGCGTGGAAGTCGCGCCACCGTTTCGGGTTCTCCTTCAGAAGCTGCTCGAACCCGATCTCGTTCAGGGTCGTCGACGAGCCGTTCATCACCTCGGCCCCTTCGGGGATCAGGTCGATCAGGGCCCGTCGTGCCGCGTCGGCCGTCGCGGTCCGGACCACGCGGATGTTTCTCGACTCGATCGCCCTGACCGTCCTGTCGATCGTCGCCTCGTCCGGAATCCGGTTCCACCGGTCCGTATCGACCTTCGCGTCCGCGATCAGGTTGACCGCGCTGTACTGCGTGACGGTTGCCATCGGTTCACCCCGGTGACGGGGATGGTCTCTACCAAGATAAGGCGTTCGGTAAAAAAGAGAAGATCACGCGACCGGCTCCCACCGGTTCTCCGGCTGCTGTCCGGAGCCTGAGAGAGGAGCGGGACCGGTTTCGGAGAGCGGAATCCGGTGGGGCTCGAAGGGACCAAGACCGCGGAGCAGCTCCGCGAACTCGAGAGACTTTCTGCGCACGGGGTCGAAGGCGGGATCGTCGAACATGTCCGCCGGCCCGATCAGCCGCCCGCTGCAGATCTGGAAGCCGAGGCAGGTGGCCCGCGGTGGACCGTCGGCAACGGTGCGGGCCGCATCGCAGACTGCAACCGGCACGAGGGGTGCATGATACGCCCCCCGCAATCCGCCTGCGACGAGGGACGGCGTCGCGAACGGAGCCAGGCACTCGCCGACGGCTGGGAACCCCGACTCGGATCGGACGATCATGATCGGGCGGTCTGCGTGACCAGGCCTTTCCCCCCCCGCGTCCAGCCGCATGGTCGAGGCCGAGGCCGCGATCACCCCCTGCTTCGAGAAGACGTGCCGGACCGCGTACCGGGACGGGGTTCCGATGTGGCTGAGCAGGCCGTACGACTCCTCCGGCGTCCGGAAGAATGCCCTCCGGCACGCGATAAGGTCGTGAACCTCGAAAGCGAACCCGTCCCGCATGGACGGTTCGGTCACGAGCCCGGGCGTGGTGAACGGGTCCGCGAACATTTTGTAGAGGTGGAAGTTCCAGGCGCTCTCCCGCACCCCGGTGGCCATGAATATAAGCACCGGCTCCGACTCCCGCTCCTCGAACTCCATCTCGGCCGCGCTCTCGACAGCGTCCGAGGAGAGCTCCCGATCCGTGCCGTGGAGATTCATTACCTTCGCGATGTCCCTGCAAGCCCGGAGGACGTCGGTGGCCATGCCCCGGATCTCCTCATCGCCGGTACCACGAGTGTGGATCATCACGAGCTCGATGCCGTCGCCGCATCGACCGACGAAGGAGTCGACGAGCAGTCCGCCCTCCTGCTCTCTCAGAAGGAGCGCCGCTTCCTCGAGC
>JADGNL010000024.1 GCA_017883495.1 Methanomicrobiales archaeon
AATTTCGAGGAGATCCCGCGAATGTACGCCCTCGGCCGGTCGCTCGGCGCGGACCGCGTCGTCATCTCCAACGTGGCGGCGATCCCGCTCGGGCGGATCGGAGAGGGAATCCTGCTCGGACCCGGCGACGCGCTGGCGATCGCCCCGTACCTCGAGGAGGTGCTCGGGGCGGACAAGGCGGACAAGCGGCTCCAGCTCGCGTTTCCGATCGGCGAGTGGAACGTGCTGCTGGAGGAGATCAAGCGCAAGCTCGACTACGGAGCCGACCGCGAGACCTTCCCGATGGCGCCGAGCTTCCGCGAGGAGAACGGGCACTGCTTCTTTTCCTGGTACACCGCCACGATCCGGGGCAACGGCGACCTGTACCCGTGCTGCCTCCTGATGCTTCCGGACTACAAGCCGCTCGGCAACGCGTTGAACGGAAAGTTCGTGGACCACTGGGAGGGCCCGGCATTCACGCAGATGCGGCGCGAACAGCGGGAGATCCTGGTTGCCGGCAGCGAGGCCAGGTTCGATCCCGAGCGGCACACGGTCATCCGCAAGCAGTGCGTGGACTACGGGCTGTGCTGGTTGAAGAACATCTACTTCCGCGCGGACGAGACGTTCTATCGTGAGCTCGGGACCGCGCTGGACAGGGAGCGGCGGCTGGCGAGGCTGCGAGCGTTGCCGGGGAGGGTCGCCCGGGGGCTCCGGAGGAGATTGCGCGGCTTGCTGGGGGGCAGGGCCGCGTAGGCGGCCCGGGCGGGGACAAGCCCCGCCCCTACGGCACCGATCATGAGTCTTCTCGCGGTGTCGTAGGGGCGGCCCTTGTAGCCGCCCGCTCTAAGCCGCTCTGCGCGTCACCAGCCGTACACCTGAAAGAAACAGCAGCCCGGCGCCCAGCGTCGTCACGATCGTGGCGCCGGTCGGCAGATCCCAGAGGTACGACAGGTACACCCCGATCGCCGAGGTGATCGCTCCCATGCCCCAGCCGATCGCAAGGCGCACGCCGAGCCGCCGCGAGAAGAGCATCGCGGAGACGGCGGGAACGATCAGGTACGAGAAGACGAGGAGGACCCCGGCGATGGGCACGGAAAGCGTCACGACGAGGCCGAAGGAGCCGTAGAACAGGAAGTCCCAGAGGCGAATCGAGAGGCCCTGCCTCTCGGCCTCGGGCTCGTCCATCGAGATCAGGAGGAACTTCTTGCGCAGGGCGAAATGGAAAGCGCCCACGAGCGCGAACAATCCGGCCGTCTTGGCCAGCTCGGACCAGGAGACCGAGAGGATGTTGCCGACCAGCATCTCCTTCAAGTGCTCGGTCTCGCCCGTGGCCTTGGACATGGCGAGGATCGACGCCGCCGCGGCGACGGCGTAGGCGATGCCGATGATCGCTTCCTGCGGAATCCGCGTGCTGCGGTGCACGCGCGAGAGCGCGAATATCGCGGCGCCGAGCAGCGCGAAGCCGAGCGAGAAGACGTATCCCATCGACGAGTGCATGTCGTAGCCGGCCAGGATGCCGACGGTCGTCCCGAGGGCGGCGATCTGGGCGAGCGACAGGTCCACGAAGATGACGCCCCGCTCGACGACGTGGACGCCGAGGTACGCGAGCATCCCGGTGACGATGAGCCCGGCGACGAACGCCGGCAGGAGGACCTCGAAGACGCTCATGGCCTGGCCTTCTTGGCCGCGAGAGCGTCGGCGAGCAGCTTCACGTCGTAGTCGAAGAGGCCGACGTAATCCTTCGCTTCCGGAACGCCGCCGACCGAGGGGATGAACGTCACGAGCGTGGCGCCCGTCTTCTCCGCGACGGCCTTCGGCGTCTTCTGGTCGAAATAAGGCTCCATCAGGATGACCGGGATCTTCTTCTCGATCATCATGTTGATCAGCTCCACCGTGTGCGCCGGCGAGGGGGGGATGCCGGGCTTGGGCTCGATGTAGCCGGCGGCCACGAGCTTGAAGCGCTTCAGGAAGTTCGGCCAGGACGTGTGGTACGTCACGACCTGGGTGCCGGCATAGGGCGCGAGCGCCGCATCCCAGCGCTTCTCGCCCTCGGTGAGCCTCGCCTCGAAGGCCGCGAGATTCGCCTTGTACTCGGCCGCTCCCGAAGGATCGATCTCGGTCAGTCGCGCGGCGATCGCGCGAGCGATCACGCGGCCGTTGTCCGGGTCGAGCCAGTAGTGCGGGTTGCCGAACGGATGCACGTCGCCCATCGCGCGCGTCACGGTGCCCGTCGGCTTCTCGAGGATGTCGCAGCCGTTGGAGGCGTCGAGATATCCCTGGGACCCCGGACGGATCTTGTCGTTGCGGCTCTGGTCGATGAGGGGCGGCAGGTAGCCGATCTCGAGCTCGAGGCCGGCCACGATCAGGAGGTCCGCCTTCGAGAGCTTCAGAACGAACGAAGGCTTGGGCTCGACGAAGTGCGGGTCCTGGTAGCCCTTCGCGAGGGCGAACGTCTCGACGCGCTTGCCGCCCACGGAGTCGGCGATCGAGGCGAAGTCCTGGAGGCTCGTGACGATGCGGACCGTGGCTCCGGCCGGCCGGGCGGCGGCGAGCGCGGCGACGAGGCAGAACAGAATGGCTGTGCGTTTCATCTTCACTTCCTTAAACCTCAAAAAGGATGGGCGCCGTGCGCGCCGATCGCGAACTGGATCTGCAGAAACCCTTCGTTGGCCTTGATCCCGGGTGCGTACTCCCGGTACCGGTACTCGGCGCGCAGCATCGAAAACTCGCTCGGCATGAAGGTCAGCGTCGCGGCGCCGCCCTTGTCGCGCAGCGCGGCGTTGGTCGCTCGGTCGGAGAACTCGTAGCGCGCGCCCGTGTACCACTGCCGCCCGAGCTGCCAGTCGCCGGAGACGAAGAAGCCCTGGGCCTTCTGGGTCCCGTCGGGCTGCTCGCGCTGGCTCCAGAAGTACTCGCTGTGCACGAT
>JADGNL010000176.1 GCA_017883495.1 Methanomicrobiales archaeon
CCTGGATCGGGGCGAACGAGCCGGCCGGCTGTTTCGATTTCAACGGCAATACCCGGGTCGACTTCGCCGACGTCGTCTGGCTCTTCAACCACCTGTAAGCCCCTGGCTTTCTCTTTTTCTCATCGAACGGGCCGATGAGATCCGTCGAGCGCCGGCCGGTTCGATGTCTGCAATATCGAGGCGGCCGCGTACGCCGGCGGCGGCGTCCGGCTCTGCGGGGCGTGCTACGATCGTGAAACGCGGCGGCGCGTGCGGAACGGCGCGGCCGGGCTCGAGGGACGGGGCCGGATCGGTCCCAGGGGCCGGGTAACGCCCTCGCCGATCTCCGCACGTGGTTAAGTGGAATTGTTTAAATTCATTAACTACGATCATCTGAATATGAAGGATGGCCTCCTCACCGAGCGGCAGAGAGTGATTCTGCGCCACCGGAGGCAGGGGTTGACCCAGCAGCAGATCGGGGACATCATCGGGACCTCGAAGGCGAACGTCTGCACCATCGAGAAGTCGGCGTTCGAAAACGTGCGCAGGGCACACGAGACCATCCAGTTCATGTACACCCTCGACGCCCGTTTTCTCTGCGTCATCCCGTCGGGCGCCGACCTCCTGACCGTCCCGGATACGATCTTCCACGAGGCGAGCGTTCGCGGCGTGAAGGTCCGGTACGACACCATCGGCCTGATAAACCGGCTCCGCGACAGCGTCCCCGAGCACGTCAAGGCCCGGCTCGTGAGGGACGAGATCCAGGTCTACCTGAACGACGACGGCGAGATCTACTTCGAGTAGGCGATCCCCCGCGCGAACCCGGTCCGCGAAGCCCGGGCGGCGCTCGACCGGGCCGGGGCTGCCCGCGTTCTGCGCCGGCGACAGCCGGTTCTGCTCCGACAATTGTTTGAGGATGCCCGCCGCGTGACCGGACGATCGCCCGCCCCTATCGTTCAGGCCGGCGTCATCGTGAAAGAGAACGTCGACCCCGCGCCCGGCGCCGGCTCGACCCAGATCCTGCCGCCGTGCCGCTCCACGATCCGTTTGACGATCGCGAGCCCGATGCCCGTGCCCTCGTACTGCTCGCGGGTGTGGAGCCGCTGGAAGACCTCGAAGACCCGGTCGCGGTACTCCGCCTCGATCCCGATCCCGTTGTCGGTCACGGCGAAGCGCCAGTACGGCCCCGCCCGCTCGGCCCCGACCCGCACCTCGGGAGGGACGCCGGGGCGGCGGTACTTGATCGCGTTCCCGATCAGGTTCGCAAAGACCTGCGCGAGCTGCACCGGGTCGGCCATCACCCGCGGCAGCGGCCCGACCGTCACCGTCGCGCCCGACGCCTCGACCGCCCCCCTGAGGTCGCGCAGGACATCCGCCACCACCGCGCCCGCGTCCGTCGCCTCGGGCACCGTTCCGGTCGTCGTTACCCGCGAGAGGGCGAGCAGGTCCCGGATCTGCGCCTGCATCCGCGTCCCCCCCTCGACGATGAACGCGATGTACTCGTCCGCGTCGGTGCCGAGCCGTCCCTTATAGCGCCGCTCGAGGAGCTGGCTGAAGCTCAGGATCGACCGCAGCGGCTCCTGCAGGTCGTGGCTCGCCACGTACGCGAACCGTTCCAGGTCCTCGTTCGACCGACGGAGCTCCGCCGCGTACTCCTGCAGGGCCGCCTCCGCCCTCCGGAGCTCGGTCACGTCCTCGAAGACCGTGGCGAACGTGCCCGGCTTTGTCGAGACGACCGAGATGTGGAAGTGCCGGTCCATCGGCGCGAAGTACTCCGTGAACGACGCCGGCACGCCCGTCTCGGCCACCCGGCGGTAGATCTCGAGAAACGGCGGCTCCCCCGTCCCGTAGAGCAGGCTCGCCAGCGCCCCCTTCGCCCGCTCGGCCGGGATCGACGTGTTCTCCTCGAACGCCGGGTTCGCGTCCACGATCCGGTAGTCGACCGCCCGGCCGTCGTCGTCGCAGACCAGCTCGTGGATCGCCACCCCCTCGCTCATGGCGGCGACGAGGCCCTGGAACCGGTCCTCGCTCTCCCGGATCGCCTCCTGCGCCCGCTTCTGGACCGCGCTCTCGAGGACCTCCCACCGGCCTTTGCGCTTGATCAGGGCGAACTCGTGGTTGTCGATAACGTCCACGATCTCCTTGGCCCCGCACATCTCGAGCGAGTACGTGCAGACCGCGAGCATCCGGTGCCGGCCGATGACCGCGTTGATCATCTCCTCGTACCGGTAGAAGTCGTTCCAGCCGGCCTCCTCGAGCCAGAAGGTGTTGCCCGTCAGGCGCAGCCCTTCGAACCCACGTCGAAGGGCGTCGTTCAACTTCACGAGCCAGCCGTCGAGGACGGCCGCCGCATCGAACCGGCCGTCGCGGACGTACCAATCGGTGTAGTCGAGGATCTCGATCTGACCTTGCGCCATCCGTTCGTCAAGGTCCGGCACGGCCACGCGGAGCGCGTCGGTCGCCGCCTCGACCCCGAGCGGCGCCGAGGTGATCCACATGCAGAACTCGTTCGCGAGGAGCCCCTCCCGGAAGAACGGGACGAGCGTATCGGCGAGGTCGCCCGCCGTCTCGTAAAACTGGCAGAAGTGCGCGCCCCAGGGCACGTCGCCGACGGCCTCGATCCCGGTCCGGCGGAGCCGGCCCTCCCCCGCGGGCGCGTTCGACGGCGGACCGTGGGCGTGCGGAGCGGCATCCGATTCCGGGCTCATAACCATGATCTGCGGCGCCGGTGCGTAAAACTGTACGCGTCGGGAACCCGTCAGCGGGCCGCCGGGCGGGGGTCTGCGGACGAGGGGGACCGGCCTTCCCCGATACGCCGCCGTCCGGGCGCCCCGGCTCACGCCGCGGCAGTCGCGGCGGCGGCGCGAAATCTCCGCCGTGTCCGGACCCAGATCCGGACCGCGATGCCGATGTCGCTCCGCGATCTCAACCACACGCTCGAGCTCCCCGGCGCGACCGGCTCCGGGGCGCAGGCGGCGCTCGACCGGACCGTGGGCGAGGCGTACCACTTCGGCCTCTCGCGCCGTCTCCGCGATCTCGAACCGCTCGCGCTCCTCCTCGCGCTGAACCGGAGATGCGCCGCGGCCGAATGCGAGGGGCGGATGGTTGTCGGGCCGGAACTTCCAGCGTTCTGCATCGGCGACGGCCGGTTCCTCTCCGACGACTGCCCGAGCATGCCGGCGGAGTGAGCGGCTGGCCCCTCGCACCCCTCGACCGAGCGCCGAGCGGGGCGCTTACGTCGCCTCGTAGGCCTCGAGAAACGCGTCGCGGTCGATCCCGGCCTGGGTGCGGATTGCGCGGAGCGTGGACGCCTTGATCACGTCGTGATTCGGCAGCGTCAGCGGCGTACGGGAGCCGTCGGCGTTCGCTCGCTCCATCGCGATACGATTCCCCACGCGCACGACCCGGAACCCGAGCGCGGTCAGCCCCCGGACCACGCGCTGCCGTGGCGCGTCCCGCGGGAACCTCATCTCAGACCGAGATCTCGGCCAGCCGGGCATCGAGTACCTCGGCGTAGATCGCGTCGGGCCTGAAGGTCTCGATGTGGAACCGGATCGCCGAGATGACGTCGGCGAGGGCCTCGTCGTAGGTGTCGCCCTGCCCGACCACCCCCCCGCGGAGCCCGACCGGGTACGCGACGAACCCGTCGGCATGCTCCACCACCACGATCTTCAGGTGTCGCATGACACGACTGTCTCGCGCGGGCTCATAATCCCTCTGTCCTGGTGCGACGTTGGAGGACCGTCCCGCGATGGGACGCCCGGCGCCGGCCGGTGCCTCCCCCTCCTCGATGGATCGCGGGTGATTAACTTTCGACTGTGCCGGGGTTTCGAGTAAGCATAAACCCTTTCTGCCGGCCACTCGTACCGATACACATGGACGAGGTCGATCCCGCGGCCCTCGGAGACGTGGCCTACGGCATCTTCGAGCATCTGTTGCACCGCGAGCTCCGGGAGGCCGGGCGGTCGCTGTACCGGCTGGTCGAGGACGGGACCGACTTCTCGGACGAGCTCGAGCGAGCGTTCGACGACCTCCGGGCGGACTACCCACCCCTCGCGGACGCCCTGATCGAGCGCTTCGGCACGGCCGATGAGATCCTCGCGATGATCCGCGCGGGCGAGGGTGTGGTCCCCACGAAGACGACCCAGATGTACTGGATCGTCGAGGACGCGCCCTCCGCCCGACCGAACGCGGTCGACGACGAGCTCGCGGGCAAGTGGCTCGTCTTTCTCTCGCCCGACGAGGTCGACGCGGCATGGCGGCAGGTCAGGGACGCGACGGCCGCGGGCGAGCTCGGGCTCTCGGCCAAGGTCTCGACCGCGAAGCGGAACCCCGACGCCCGCGACGACCGGTACGTCATCTACGTCTACACGGCCGACTGGCGCGACGAGGCCGGGGTCATGCGCGTGCGCGAGGCGCTCCGCGCGCTCGGCGTCGCGGACCGCATCGGGTACAAGCGCAACCTCGAGACCTTTCGCGGCGAGTACAGCAAAAAGGGAAAAAGGGTTACGTATTACAGTGCATGACCACGCGGCGAGGAGCCGCGTTACGCCTTGCGTTCCTTGTTCTTCGGCCTGAGGTTCTGGTATCCGCACTTGCGGCAGGAGGTCGCCCGCACCGCGTTCCGGGCGTTGCAGCGCATGCAGATCTTCACATTGAGGAGCCGCTCCTCAGCTTCGGGGAATCGTGCCATTCAGAGTCACCACGTGGTATGAGTCTATAATACAGGGTTTCCGACCGACTTAACGGTTGTCACCGTCGCTCTTCGCCGGGAACCAGTCCCGGAACGCGGAGAGCGCCCGCGCCCGGTGCGAGAACCGGTTCTTCTCCGCGAGCGGGAGCTCGGCGAGCGTCCGGTCGCCGACGGCGAAGATCGGGTCGTACCCGAAGCCCTCGCTCCCCCGCGGCGCGGTCGTGATCTCGCCGTCGAGCCGCCCCTCGAAGAGCCGGATCCCGTCCGCGTCCGCGTACGCGACGGCCGTGACGAAGAACGCCGACCGATCGGCCGCGCCTTCGAGCAGGCGGAGCATGCCCTCGTTGCCGAGCGTGCGGAGGACGTAGGCCGCGTACGGCCCGGGAAACCCCCGGAGGGCGCTGACGAAGAAGCCAGTGTCGTCCACGATCAGCGGCCGGCAGAGCGTTTCGTATGCGAACCGGGCCTTCTCGCGGGCGATCGGGCCGACCTCGTCGTCGCGGTACTCGGGGCAGTCGAGGGGGACGTGTTCGACCTCGACCGTCCCCTCGAGGAACGCGGCCATCTCCTCGGCCTTGTGCGGGTTCCCGGTCACGACCGCGAGCCTCACAGGTACCGCCCTCGCTGCCGGATCTCGACCTCGCGCTCGAGGACCGCGTCCGCCCCGGGAAACGCCGACCGGTACCCATCGGCGAACGCGGTCGTGAGCGGGCCGGGGTCGGCCGCGGCCGATCCGAGGGTCTGGAGGAAGACGTGGATGTCGACGCCGCGCGCCTCGAGCTCCTCCGTTGCGGAGGCAAGGCCGAAGTCGATCAGCACGACC
This sequence comes from Methanomicrobiales archaeon, assembly GCA_017883495.1. Taxonomy (GTDB): domain Archaea; phylum Halobacteriota; class Methanomicrobia; order Methanomicrobiales; family Methanospirillaceae; genus UBA288. Next base: position 5,496 of record JADGNL010000176.1, read on the forward strand.
CCGCCGTCCCGCACGACCATGTTCGAGCTCGTCAGGTCGCCGTGGACGATCCCCGCGCCGTGGAGGAGGCCGACGGCCCGCCCGGCGGCGCGAACGGTCGCGCAGTTCAGCGCGGCCTTGAGCACGTCGCCCACGACCCGCTCCATCACGATCGTCGTCCCGTCGATGTCGCGGACCACGGGCGTCGCGACCCCGGCCCTCCGCGCGGCCGAGAGGAGCCGCGCCTCGGACCGGGTCCGATCGAGGCGGAGCCGCATGTCGAGCGCGGGCAGGCGGTAGCGCTTCGGCTGCCGCCGCTTGATTGCATCGGTCTCGCCGAGCTCGACCTCGGCCTCGGCGCCGCGCGGCACCACCCGGAGAAAGGTCTCGGGCCGGTCGGTCCGCCACGGGCACGGCACCTGGTCGATCCGGAAGTCCGGGTCGACCTGCGACTCGGCCACGGCCACGGTCATGCCGTGCGCGGCCTGGAGCCGGCCCGTGTACGCGATCATGGCCGCGTTGTCGCCGAGGTAGACCGGCTCGGGCACGTAGAACGCGGCCCCGCGGTCCTCGCACATCTCCCGGAGCATCTCCTGCAGCCGCAGGTTCGCCCCGACCCCGCCGACGAGCAGGACCTCCTCCTTGCCCGCGTGGGCCAGCGCCCGCTCGGTCACCTCGACGCACATGGCGAACGCGATCTCCTGGAGGGACCGGCAGACGTCCGCGAGCGGCGCCGACGAGGACGATGCCGCCGTCACCAGCCCCGAGAACGCGAGGTCCATGCCCTTGACCGTGTACGGCAGGTCGATGAGACCGCCGCCGCGGGCCAGCTCCTCGATCATCGGGCCGCCCGGGTGCGGAAGTCCCTTTGACCGCGCGAACTTGTCGAGCGCGTTCCCGAGGCCGATGTCGAGTGTCTCGCCGAAGACGCGGTACCGCCCGGCGAGGTACCCGATAACCTGCGTGTTCGCCCCCGATGCGTAGAGCACGACCGGGTCCGTGCAGCCTGTCGCGAACCGCCCGATCTCGACGTGGGCGAGGCAGTGGTTGACCCCGACGAGCGGGACGCCGAGCGCGATCGCGAGGGAACGCGCCGCCGTCGCCACCGTCCGCAGGCACGGGCCGAGCCCGGGGCCCTGCGAGAACGCGACCGCCGAGGGACGGCAGGCCGCGGCGAGCACGGGCGCGATCACGTCGTTCATGTGCGCCGCGTGGTGCTGGGCCGCCTCGCGCGGGTGAATCCCGCCGGTCGGCGGGCGGTACGGGTCGGAGCGGAGGGCGAGCAGATCGTCGTCAAAAAGAGCGGCACTGAGGTTCCACGCAGTGCCTTCGAGGCCGAGTACCTGACCGGTCGCCGGCATCGATGGAATTATGCTTTGAACTCGGTGTAGCCGCAGCGGCCGCAGGCTGCCCGGTCCTCGTGCTCGGCAAGGACCACGCCGGTGCCGCAGCGAGGGCAGTACCGGCGCTGGAGGGTCGCCTTCTCGCCGTCGACGGCGAAGTAGGCCGACCGCTTGACCGCGGTGCTCTCTGCCTTCTTGCCCTTGGCGCCCTTTGCGGGGGCGGCCATGCTCAGGCCTCCTCGGCCGGCTTCGGCTGGCCGCGCGTGAGCAGGTAGTCGGACTCGGCGCGAGCGCGCGCCTCGTCGGTGTCGTAGATCCGGAGCATCCCTTCGGCCTGCATCATCCCGTAGCGGGTCGAGAGCGGGCCAAGAACCGCGAGGTTCTCGGCGACGTTCCTCATGGCGCAGAGCCGCCCGATGATCTCCTTTCTCGAAGGCGTCGCCCCGTCATGCGTGAGGACGAACCGCAGCTCCCGCCGGCTCAGGAGCTCGTTGCGGGTGTCCTGTACGATCTCAATCTCCATCGATATCCTCTAGCTGTATGAGAGCGAGTCTTATAAAATGGCCTGTCTCACTCATCGACGAAGAGGTCGAGGAGAGCGCGGGCCAGCGCGCGGCGTTCGGGGTCGATCGTGGAGACCACGACCCCCTTTCCCGGCTGGCCGTACACGAGGGCCGCTCCGTCGGGCGCGGCGAGGGCGAGCGGGATCACGGCGAGATCCTCCTCCCCGTCGACCACGATCAGGGCCGGCGGGCGGGCGAGCCCGTCGCGGACCGCCGCCTCGAGGGCGTCGGTGAGCGTGGCCGCCGGGTTCTTCACGCGGAGGACCCGCGCCCCCGGGAGCTCGACCGCGTTCACGGGCTGGTCGCGGGCCGTGAAGCCGTCCACGATCGCGACCGCCGGAACGATCCCGTCCGCGAGGAGCCCGGCCGTGACCACGTCGCCCACGGCGAGCACGGTCCGGCCCTCGAGGGCGGGCCGCGCCGCGTCGATCGACGGGTACAGCTCTCCGTACGGGGCCCGGAAGGCGCCCCGGTGCTCGTCGGGGAGGCGGCGCATCTCACCGGACCTTCAGCGCGTACCGGCCGGGCAGGTCGATGTTGACCTTCTTGGCCACCTCCGAGTGGCGCGGATCGATCACGACGAGGTACCCGGTCCAGTCGGTCGAGAGGTTCATCGTGCTGCAGATCACGCAGGACTCGCCCTCGACCACGCGGTGGCATTCGCGGCAGACCTTCGGCAGCACCTTCTCGCGGCGGCGCACGACCATCAGCGACCACCGCCCCGGCGTTCTTTGTCCTCGCGTTCCTGCTTGAGCTCGTCCTCGAGCCAGGCGTCGGTCCCGAGCCCGGTCTGGCGCATGGTCAGCCCGATCTTCGAGTCGCGCGGCTCCCGCTCGTTCAGGGAGAGGGTCACCACGCGGACGCGGACCCTGTCGCCGACCGAGATCGACCGGTTCGAGTCCTTGCAGATCAGCCGGTTGTTCTTCTCGTCGTAGGTGATGAACTCGTCCGAGATCTGGCTGACGTGCAGCATCGCGTCGATCGGCCCGAGGCTGATGAAGGAGCCGAAGCCCGTGGTCTCGACCACGAGCCCCTCGATCACCTCCTGCAGCGCCAGGCGGAGGGAGAGGGCCTCGAAGACGACGTCGTAGTAGATCGCGCCGTCGCCCGGCACGAGCTCCCCTTCGCCCACGTCGAGCACTCTCGTCACGGCGATGAAGATCCCGATCTCCTTGTCGATGCTTCCCTCGAGCTGCTCCTGCAGCACGTCCAGGATCACGAGCTCCAGGTTCTCCCCAAGCCTGTGGGGGGGCACCCGGACCTTGTCCTCGAGTTTCATTCGGTAGTACATGGCTCCTCCTCTCTCCTCATCCTCTCTCCAGGGTCACGCGCCGCGGGCCCCGCAGCGCGATCACGGGCACGCCGTCCCTGAGCAGGGACCGGCGAAGTTCCCGGTCGCTCGTCGCGACCAGGCAGTCGTGGTTTCGTGCATACGCCGAGATCCCGGCGTCGACCGTCCTCTCCCCCCCGCCGAGCGGCACCTCGGCGCACCTCGCCGCGAGCGAGAGGCCGAAGCGGGCGGCAGCGCCGCGCCGGCCCTGCTGTCGCGCGACGCCCGCGAGCTCGGCCCGCACCTCCGTCGGAACGACGGGGTCGAAGGCCCCGACCAGCGCCTGCACCTCGGAGAAGAGGTCCACTCCCTGCTCGAGCGGCATCATCAGTGCGTTCGCGTCGAAGAGCACCCTCACTCGGTGAGGACGCCCATCCCGATCAGTCGCCACCGCGCCCCGACCTGCCGGCTGATCGCGATCCGCGCGCCGATGGCGGCGCAGACGGGTCGCTTCAGCTGCATCTCGACCGTGTCCTTCCGCGAGCCCGTGACGACCCCGACCGTGACCGCGGTCCCGACCGAGAGCATCAGGGGCTCGTTGTGCTTCAGGGGCTCGATCTTGAGCTCGCTCGTGGCTCCCACGACCCGCTCCATCAGGGTCACCCGGAACCGGAGGCGCTCCCAGACCGGCGGCAGCGAGCCCGGGCTCCCGGCCACCTGGCCGGCCAGCGCGTCCGACTTGGTCAACCCCGGATCGAGCTTGGTCGCGACCCCGAGCAGACCGCCGGGCGTGGCCTCCTGAACCTTCTTCGAGCCCATGTTGATCGAGCTGACCTTGGTCGAGACCGGCTCCCAGCGTCCGGGATGGACCTGGCGCCCCGGCCGGATCTCGATGTCGTCGCCCTCGCGGAGCACGCCCTGGATCAGCGACCCGCCGATCACGCCGCCCTTGATGTCCTTCCACGAGACGCCCGGCTTGTTGATGTCGAACGAGCGGGCGACCAGCATGATCGGGGCCGCATCGGGATCCCGCGCCGGCGTCGGGATGGTCGCGTCGAGGGCCTCGATCAGGGCCCCGACGTTGATCCCCTTCTGCGCCGAGACCGGGACGATCGGCGCCCCCTCGGCGATCGTTCCCTTGACGAACTCGCGGATCTGGTTGTAGTTCTCGACGGCCACCTTCTGCGTGACCACATCGATCTTGTTCTGCACGATCACGATCCGCCTGATCCCGACCAGCTCGAGCGCCATCAGGTGCTCCTTGGTCTGGGGCTGCGGGCAGGGCTCGTTCGCCGAGATGACGAGCATGGCCCCGTCCATCAGGGCCGAGCCCGAGAGCATGGTCGCCATAAGAGTCTCGTGCCCGGGCGCGTCCACGAACGAGACCGAGCGGAACGGTTCGGCCTCGCCGCCGCAACCGGGGCAGGTCGGTGCCGTCGTGTACGCTTCGCTTCCCTCGCACTGCGGGCAGCGGTAGAAAGTGGCATCGGCGTACCCGAGCCGGATCGAGATACCCCGCTTGATCTCCTCCGAGTGCCGGTCTGTCCAGGCGCCCGTAAGCGAGTTGACGAGCGTGGTCTTCCCGTGGTCCACATGTCCCACGACTCCGATATTAACGCTCGGGATGGTTACATCATCCAAAAGTCTCGAACCTCCCTACTGTATGTATATCAATCCTACTTATATGTGGTGTCCTGCATAATGACGCCCTCGGAGCCCGGAACTCGCCCCGATCCGGACACGGGCATACGAAGTGTTACGGACCGGCAATGAATTCGTAATATTTAATACCGAACTTCGTCAAACCGGAGGGTATGGAGACCGAGCTCTCGCGGATCGGCATCTCGCTGCCGAAGAGCCTGCTCGACCGGTTCGACGAGATCATCACGGCACGGGGATACTCGTCGCGCTCGGAGGGGATCCGCGACGCGATCCGGAACTACATCACCTATTACCGGTGGATGTCCGACGTCCACGGGGAGCGGCAGGGCGTGATCACCATGATCTACGACCACGACCAGCGCGGCCTGTTGCCCGTCCTGACCGACATCCAGCACGAGTTCCGCGAGATCGTTCAGGCCACGCTCCACTCGCACGTGACCCAGAATCGCTGCCTCGAGGTCGTGCTCCTCCACGGCGACGGCACCCAGCTCAAGGCGCTGGCCGAGAAGCTGATGTCGCAGAAGGGCGTGGAGTCGGTCAAGCTGACGACGATCTCGCTCGACGAGTAGGGGCCCTTCAGCCCCCGCCCTCGCAGCTGTTGTCGAGATCGAACTGCCCCGCGTCCGTTCGCACGACCCCCTCGCGCTCGTGCCTAAGCTGCTCCTCGACCTCCTCGTTCGTCCGCTCCTTCCGCTCGCGCGCGGCGCCTGTCGGTGCGAGCTGGTCGACCCTGTACAGGAGCCCGGTCGAGTCGAGCACGGCGTAGGTCTCCCCATCGATCGCCTGCAGCGCGGTCACGGTCCCGACCGTCCCGGTCCGGCCGTAGCGGGCGCGCATGCCGACGGCAACCTCTCCGTAGTCCATGCAGTCCGGTACGGGACCCCTCGCCGATAAACTTTCTGGCTACCCCGTCAGCCGGCGGAGGGCCGCGACGACCTCGCGCGTGGACCGTCGGGGCTCCCCTGTGCCCGGCGCGAACGGGACGCCGAGGAGGGCTTCGAGGATCGCCCCGACGGCCCGCTGCTGCGACGGCCCGTACCCGCCCTCGAGCACGAGCGCGAGCGGCAGGCCGAGTGCGGCGACGAGGCGGTTCGTGAGGGCGCCGTAGTCGCCGGGGCGGAGGCAGAGGGCGCCCTTCGGGTCGTCAGCGAGCATGTCCTGGCCGGCCGAGACAATCACGAGCCCCGGGTCGTGGGCGAGGACGGCCGGCACGAACGCCTCGTCGAAGACGTACTCGAGATCGACAAGGGACGCGCCGGGCGCGAGCGGCGCGTTCAGGGTGAAGCCCCTGCCCTCGCCCTCGCCGATCTCGTCGACCCAGCCGCTGCCGGGAAACTCGGCCTGCTGGTGGATCGAGCAGAAGAGGACCCGGTCCGAGGCGTAGAAGATCGACTGGGTGCCGTTGCCGTGGTGGAGGTCCCAGTCGAGGATCGCGACCCGCTCGATCCCCGCGTCGAGGGCCGCGGCCGCCGCGACGGCCGCGTTGTTGAAGATGCAGAACCCCATGGCCCGGTCGCGGGTCGCGTGGTGGCCGGGCGGCCGGACCAGGGCGAAACAGTGCTCGCCGAGGAGCGCGTGGCCGGCGGCCGCGACGGCCGAGCCTGCCGCGTATCGTGCCACCTCGAAGGTCCCGGGGCCGATGTAGGTGTCGGGCGAGATGAACGAGACCCCGTCGGTCACCGAGAGAGTCGCGACCTCCCGGATGTACCCCTCCGCGTGGACCCGGAGCAGGTCCTCGAACGTGGCCGGCACGGCCGGGCGGCGGAGCACCCCGTCGGGGATGAACCGCTCGATCGCCTCGAGCCGCGACCTGTTCTCGTCGTGCGCGGCCAGGTGGTGGCGCGAGAAGAGGGGGTCCGCGATCACCGAG